>CAZFGP010000285.1:0-2504 GCA_964518685.1 uncultured Terrimonas sp. | reverse complement strand
TTATTACTGGTATCGCCGGTGGTACTTACGCTTTCAATAATTGGCATTTTTGCATTGAAATATCGCCGAAAAAATGTGGCTTAAAGCATAGACAATAACAAAAAATACTGCATAAAATATTGAAAGAGTAATTATTTTTTCAATATTTTCATCACCTTGTACTTTTGCTCACAATTAATCCTCTATTTGATACCACAGATTATACATTATAGTTGCCATTTTATCGTACCGGTATTCATTGCGTTGTTATTGTATCCCAGGATATGGCTGAAAGCCTATGTTGTGCTGCTTCTTACAATGTTCGTGGATCTGGATCATTTATTCAGCACTCCAGTTTATGAAGCCTGCAGGTGTAGTATCGGCACGCATATACTGCATAGTTTTCCAGCAATTACCATTTATGCTGTAATGGTTTTTTACAAGCCTTTGCGGTTGGTGGGTATCGGATTGTTATGGCATATGGCTACAGATTATATTGACTGCCTTCTTCAACAATTTTACTGCTCCTGATTTTTGGCGATATGTGAAAAGTTAGTTAACTTAATCTCATGTTGCCACCTATGGTTCCACTCTGGAAAAGAGCGCCGTTTCTACGACTGCTGACACCTTTGGTATCAGGGATAATCATCCAGTGGTATTTTCCGTTGCCTGAAGATGTGCTTCTCATCACCTTCTGTTTCTCCTGTCTCTGCTATCTGCTGTTCGGATTTTTTAAAGATTATTCTTTTTTCCGGTATAAGTGGATACTAGGTCTCCTCCTGTTTTTCTGGACTGCTGTTTTAGGTATGACGATTACGCATTTTAAAAACATTAATCATCATCCGGATTGGATAGGAAATTTTATTAACGACAGTACAACGACTGTTGCAGTTTTAACGGGGTCTCCAACGAAGAAAAATAAATCCTGGAAAGCAAATGCACGGGTACATCGTATTATAAGAAACAACCAAATCCAATCCTGCGAAGGCCATATCCTCCTTTACTTTGAAAAAGGAGATGCGGGTATCGAAAAATTTAAAGAAGGATCCACTATTGTTTTTAGAAAAAAGCTACAGCTCATCAAAAATTCCGGTAATCCGGGCGCTTTCGATTACCAGCGGTATTGTTTGTTTCAGGGAATTACTCACCAAGTGTATCTGAGGAAAAATGAATTTATCCTGCATGAACGGCAATACGCCGGTTTATTTCATAAATGGATACAACACATTCGAAGAAAAATCATCCTTACGTTACAGATGCATATTTCGGGCAGGTCTGAATCAGCAATTGCTGAAGCCCTGCTGATAGGATATAGAAACGATCTGGATCCGGATCAGCTCCGGGCATTTGCAAATGCCGGAGTTATGCATGTTATTGCTATTTCAGGTTTGCATTTAGGTATAGTGTATGGATTGTTGATATTTTTGCTGAAGCCACTAAAACGAAAACGCGGTTTTAAGTGGATTCGGGGCCTGCTTATCTTAATATGCCTTTGGCTTTTTGCCATACTTACCGGCGCCGGGCCCTCTGTATTAAGAAGCGCCGTAATGTTTTCCTTCATTGTTATTGGGAAAAGTGTAAAAAAGAATATTTCGGTATATCATACCTTAAGCGCTTCCGCTTTTTTTTTATTATGCTGGAACCCTTTTTACTTATGGGATATAGGCTTTCAACTATCCTATGCAGCAGTATTGAGTATAGTTATTTTTTCTAAGTTCATTAGCTGCTGGTTTTATTCCAGGTTCTGGTTTTATAATACGGTCTGGAACCTTATGTCGGTTACCCTTGCTGCACAAATCCTTACGATGCCGCTAACAGTATATCATTTTCATCAGATGTCCAATTTGTTTCTTCCTGCTAATCTGATTATTGTTCCTCTTTCAGCATTAGTACTATACGGCGAAATATTGTTGTGCCTGATTTCTCCTGTCACTATAATTGCAAATTTTTTGGGAAAAGTCCTTGGGTTCATCCTTGGTGTGATGAACAATTATGTTATATTAATAGATAAGATTCCTTTTGCTGTCAGTGATAATTTTTCCATTTCTGTTTTTCAGACCGTCCTGTTTTTTTTGTTTATTGCTGCAGTTAGCAGTTGGCTCATAAATGCCGAAAAAAGAATGGTCATTTTATCTCTTATTATATTGATGATTATGGGAGCATCCCGGTTAGGCGATAGTTGGTCAAAGCGCAAACAGCTAAAAATAGTGGTGTATAATATCTCCGGATACAAAGCAGTTGATTTTGTTCAGGGAACCCGTTACCATTTTGAAGGGGATAGGGAATTATTAACTGAAACAGCAATCTATGATTATCATTTACGGCCTGCCCGACTTTTTTTTGGATTGAGGGAAATCGGAACTTTAGAGAATTTGAAAAGGGTTTCTTCTTTTTATTATTTTGGGAAATATAAGATTTTGCTTCTCGATTCAAATTTGGTATTGCCAATGCGTTTTGAACCTATTAGCGTAGATATTATGATCCTCTCCGGATCAGCACGCTTTAGCATAAATCAGCTGCAGCGG
>CAZFGP010000284.1:0-2516 GCA_964518685.1 uncultured Terrimonas sp. | reverse complement strand
GATATGTGTATATTTACGTGAGCAATGAGAGTCCGTTGGATGTGTTCTTTGACAACCTTCAGGTGGTTCATACAAGGGGAGCTATATTGGAGGAGACGCATTATTACCCGTTCGGACTTACTATGGCGGGGATATCGTTCAAGGCTTTAAATAATGCACCAACAAACCGCTACAAATACAACGGTAAAGAGGAGCAGAGACAGGAGTTCAGCGATGGTAGTGGGTTGGAATGGTTAGACTATGGAGCACGGATGTATGATGCGCAGATAGGAAGATGGCATGTGATTGATCCGTTGGCGGATAAGATGAGAAAATGGAGTCCGTATTCATATGGTGCAAATAACCCTGTGAAGTTTATAGATATTGAAGGTTACATTATTGGCAATCCGAATGATCCGACAACCAAACGTGTACAAGCATTATTAAATAAAACAGAGAAAGGAGCGACATTATGGAAAGAATTGGTAGCGAATCGGAGAACCTTTTATTTTGAGGGCGTAAGCAAGAAAAGTGAAGTAGCATGGAGAAAAGGTATTTCAAAATACCTTGGATCAAATACTGGTGGACAGACAATGCCTAAAGCTATGTTTGACAAGTTTAAAAACGGTGATTTTAGCGATAAATCGAAGGACTATGAAGTATTCAATTCAAAAACCGGAAAATACGATAAAACAGGTGCATGGGATCAAACTGTATTTGTTTTAAATGAAGATGGTATAAAAAATAATACAAAAAATAATTTATTGGGAATGTCGATTGTGGGTGGAGATCAACTTTCAGATGAGGAAATTGCAGCATATTATGAGGCAGGGTTTGCAAAAGCAGCAGGACACGAAGCAGAACATGGTTTACAAGATTCTGAAGAATGGGACGAGGTATCATATGATCCCCAAACTAGGAGGTATAAAACCATTGGAGGAAGCGAAGTTGATTATGAAAAACGATGGCATGAAATAAAAGCTAAAATGATTGGAGACATAATATTTAATGAAACTTTAGAAAGACTTCGAGAACTTAACAAACGCTCTCTTCCTAAAAGTGAAGGAGGTGATAAATTGGAAAAAAGGCAGAACTAAAAATTAGAATTTCGAATTATGTACACATTTTTTCTTTTGTTATCATTTGTGGTCCCTTTTAACAACAATGATACTTTGCAATTACCAATTAAAAATGGCATAATCGTTCATAGTAATGCTTACGTACATAGAACTAACAAGTCCGTCTTAATTGCTCCCCAGAATGATTTTGATATTCGTGCCTGCCTTGCAGGGGAAATTGGCGGTATTATAAAAGATGAAGGGGGGTATTTCATTAGTGTCAAAACTGACAGTATAATAACGATTTATTCACTTCTTGATTCTGTGAAAGTGAATTTAAATGATTCTGTAAAAAAAGGAGATGTGATCGGATCGAAGGATAAAGGATCAGACGATAATTCTATCATCTTTTCAGTTTATATTTCAGGAAAAGAAGTTGAAGCATTCGATTATTTAGTTAAGATAAATGCTGGTACTAGCGGTCTGGATACCCCCAGATAATGCAAGCATATTTCTACTTTCCTTCCCCGCAGAGTGGGAGTTCTCCGCAGTGTCTGCCCGTGAATAGCCTGTGTGTTGGCGGGCGACGCTGCGGTAGGCGGAGAATCAAAGGTTGTAATTAAAAACTGCTGCCATACATAAAAGAAGTAAGGTAAACAAAAGAGAGATGATGAGTATATCCCGCAGAGTCCAGCTCACGCACAAAAGGCACGGAGTTGAGACTCTGCGGAGAACGGAGGGATAATCAAACTAAAAACTCAAAACAAAAGGAGCATGAGTAATATAGAAGCTGAAAATCGTTTTGCCGAATTAGTTTCTTTCATCAGGGATGCTATTGGTGAACATGATATGCTTATAACCCGAGAGACATTGATAGAAGGTGATTTAGGGGTTAGTGGTCTTGATGCAGAAGAACTGATAATTGAGTTTTCAAAAAAGTATAAAGTTGACGTAAGTAATTTTAGGCTTAGAAACTACTTCTATGATGAACCAAGCATTCTTGATGTTATTGGTATTACAACCCGGAAAGTACAACCATTTACAGTTGGTAATTTAGAGAAAGCAATAATAGCAGGCCGCTTAGATGAAGAAGTAATAAACAGTTAAATGAATACAACAGCCCGGCATTGCCGGGCTTTAATATTTTACGCATACGCTTTTCTTGCTTTGGCATCACGTATGTAAGTATCAATTAAATCAAAGAGTGTTTTCTTTTTATCGTCTTCGAGGTGTTCCAGCTCCCGGAATCGCTTCAGCATTTTTTATCAAAACTATTCAGTAAATCCTCACCTACCTGAACTTTAGCTGCTAAAAACAATGATTGGAATTAATGCAATCATCCGCATCAGGTAGTATATCTGGATTGCTTACACAGCTACGCTGGTAAATCCTGATCTCTCCAACCTCGGCAAACAAGCCGGTGGGGACGGTCTTAGATACAGACCGGGTGAGCGCCGTAAAGCCAGTACCCTGTTGCTC
>CAZFGP010000283.1:0-2553 GCA_964518685.1 uncultured Terrimonas sp. | reverse complement strand
TAGGTAAAGTTGAGGACAAGCACAAGGCCGACGGGGACGTGGCGTAAATATGTAAGCAACACAACGTCCTGGCTAAACACAAATCCGCGAGAGACGTTGTGGCGAAGGAAGTAACATCTGGCATAACTACTTTAGTCAGTAACCAAACCACTGATGCGGCAGGAGCGCCAACCGTGCCCAAAGCCTATATCAACTACATCTTTTTTGATAGCTTGTCCAGCCGAAGGCAGGAAACAGTTTAAGGTAGCAGCCAGCGGGTTCAGCAAAGTGGGCAACAACAGTGTGGTTAAAGCGCACACGGATTTAACAAATAAAATAGTGCCGAAGAACGGATATGTGTATATTGCAGTTTACCCCGTGGAGCGGGGCGAGCAACGAAAGCCCGGTAAATAGCCTGTCCCGCAGCGAAGCAATGCGGGATGTTCTTTGACAACCTGCAGAGCTTGTCCCGTATTTCGGGATAATACACACCCGTAGTGCTATACTGGAGGAAACGCATTATTATCCATTCGGACTTAATATGACGGGGATATCCTCCAAAGCATTAGCGTTCGGAGAGCCTGAAAATAAGTTTAAATATAATGGCAAAGAGGAACAGCGCAAAGAGTTCTCTGATGGTTCAGGATTAGAGTGGCTGGATTATGGAGCGAGGATGTATGATGCGCAGATAGGAAGGTGGCATGCTGTGGACCCATTAGCAAGTAAGTTCCCCTGGCAATCTGGTTATTCTGCGTTTGATAATAATCCTATAAATAAGATAGACCCCGATGGTAGGGCTGCATATAGCCCTATCTATGGAACTGATGGGAAATTTCTGGGCACTGATGATCAAGGATTACGAGGTGACGCAATCGTAATGGATAAGCGAAACTTCACCCAAGGAATGTCCCATGACGAGGCAAAGACCTATAATTTGTCGCCCAATATTGGTTTTATGAGTAAAGAGGCTAAAGCTAAAATGAATACTCATTATGCTGGCTTGTCAAGCAGACCTGATTACGATGGGTTTGTTACCATTGTCGAAGGCATTGAATGGGCAAAACAACGTCCTAATACTTTAGGCAATAAAGACCCTAATGATGCGCTTTACCTGGACGCGTCTAAGTTGAATTTTGGAGGCCTTAGCGTAAACAATATTGGAATGAAAGAAGGAGAAACAAAAAATGTTAACCTGTTTGATTATGTTAGTTGGGCAAGCAGTTCGTCAAGAGCTTCTACTTACGCTTTAGGTAATACACGAATACAGCTTGTAAATTCGCAAAAGGGAACTGTCCGGCTGTTCTCTGATACTTATGATTGGAATTATCATGGTACTGTTACTCCCAAATATGTTCCCTTACAATTTGGTCAACTTCCGCACGTTGACGGAACTACAAAAAGAGACAAATTGATTTATCTCGAAAGAGGAAGATCTGGAATCACCGATGCACATGGTTTTCCCGTATATATTTATGGCTTAGGAACTATAGAGACTAATTGATAGTATGAGAAAATTTTTGCTATTATATTTTTTTGTTTCACATTTAAGTTCCTGTGTCTTTATCCGTATGGATGACAGCATTGACCTTGGTAATAAGTACAGGTACATCCAAGATTATCCGCAAAGTATCATTTATCATGATAGTTCTGAATATAAAGGAATAGGAACGGAAATTGTTCCACCAATTGTTCTGTCATATAAGTTCAATGACCGCTATATCATAGCCAAGTCGCAGGAAGTAGATAAGATGACAGGAAATGAAGAAGGGTTACCTGTTCATTACTGGATAGTTGATAAAACAACAGACGGAGCTCCGGTAGAGCCGATGGATTCTACCAGCTTCTATCAGCGATTAAAAGAACTGGAAATTAACCTACATCTATAAATGATAAAACCCTGGACTTCCGGGGCATTTTGCTTTATAGAATACCTTCTACTATCGCTGGTTTGCAGCATAACGTTGTGAGTTGTCGATCAGTGCCTATGCGTTACTTATGTACAAAAAAGAATAGCCAGAAAGAAGCCGCTGCAATTTGTAGCGGTTTTTATCCGGTCTGCCGCAGGTGTGTATGGCAGGTGTGTAGGGCAGGAATTGTGTGATGGCACACCTGATGCCTAAGCATTACTTGTTTCGCAATAATAATAGGTGTATCATTTTCTGCAAAGGTCGTTTAAAAAATTAAGATAAGTAAGAGCAAGGCTGCAGGTCTTGCTTGGCACAGGGCAATGCTACCAAACCTGCGCCAGTGTGGGGTAGTTACCGCGGAACCCCCACACTGGCGCAAGTCTGCGGCACTGGCGTAGTGTGATAGCTGACTTGTTACCTAAGCGTTACTTGTTTGGCAATAATAATAGGCATATTATCGCCGCCGTTGTTGGTATGCAGTGTAGCCATGTGATGGGCGTAACACATACGGTTTGGCGCAGGTGTGTAGGGCAGGAATTGTGTGATGGCATACCTGATGCCTATGCATTACTTGTTTTGTCATAATAACCGGCATTGTTTATTACAATGCCTGTTTAAAAAATTAAGATAAGTAATGACAAGGCACAGGTCGGGAGACCTGCGCCAG
>CAZFGP010000282.1:0-2566 GCA_964518685.1 uncultured Terrimonas sp. | reverse complement strand
GTAGAGGTCGCCCATATCTGGCAGGTGAAGTTTTATCTTTGGCTGCTGGTGCTGAATGGCATCGGAACGAAGGAAGAACTGAAAGGAATTATTGAATATCCGACCCTGCGAAAAACCGAAACTATTGTACTGAGAGAAGATGATATTGCTTATTTGAAAAATGCCGTTTTGTCTATTAAGCAATTGGCTGGAAGCGATATTTGTCCGCCGGTTTTAAATTCAAAGATTTGCAAGAGTTGCAGCTATTATGAGTTTTGTTATGCGGAAGGGTGAGAGGGGAGAATCAGTGATGTAGTGATTTGGTGATGATGTGATCGAGTGGTATTATGATATGGTGGTTGGGTGAATGACGGCACTTAAGCGTGTTGGGATTGATTTTCTTTTATAATAAATTTGGGATTTATGTTATGAGGCAAGAAGAATTTAACCAACAGTTTCGGGAACGATCAAAGGCGCTATCACTGGAAATTATCCAAATAACCTCCGGCATTAAATACGGTGATGCTCTCGGTGTTATCAGAAAACAACTGATTCGGTCTTCTACATCTGTCGCTGCCAATTTTCGGGCTGTATGCCGGGCACGTTCTGAAAAGGAAAGATTTGCAAAACTTTGCATCGTTGTGGAAGAAGCGGATGAAACGCTTTTCTGGATAGAAATGAATAACAGAAGCGGGATTTATTGACAAGGATAAAATGAATGGCATTTTAAATGAAGCCGAAGAAATTTTAAAAGTTATGTCAGCTTTCAAAAAGAAACTATCTCCCAGATAATTCTAATCACCGATCACCCAATCACCCAATCACAGACCACCCAATTCCTCCGAACATGAAAAAATCCTACTACCTTTTCAATCCCGGCCGCATGAGCCGCAAGGATAATACTCTGAAATTTACACCTGTTGACGAAAACGGCAATGAAGGAACGCCCAAATACATTCCTGTCGAAGGCGTGGACAATCTGTACTGCTTTGGCGCTCTGGATACTAATAGTGCACTTTATAATTTTCTTGGAAAGAATAAAATCTCAGTTCATTTCTTCGACTATTACGAACATTATACAGGAAGTTTTTTTCCAAAAGAATATTTGCTAAGTGGGAAGGTTTTGATTGCGCAGACCAAACACTATACCGATAAAAAGAGACGGATAGTTATTGCAAGGAAATTAATAGAAGGAGCCGCTTATAATATGACTAAGAACTTGCGTTATTATAATAACCGTGGAAAAGACACATCGGCACAAATAGAAAAAATAGAAACGATGGCTTTACAACTGCCGGAGCTAAACGAAGTAGAAGCGCTGATGGGAATAGAGGGGAATATAAGAATGGCTTATTATGAAACCTTTGATCTGATTATCAATGATTTTGCGATGGGCAACCGCGAGAAACAACCTCCGTCAAACGAAGTTAATGCGTTAATTTCTTTTCTGAATATGATGTGTTACACCCTTTGTTTGGATATGATTTATCATACGCAACTCAACCCGACCATCAGTTACCTGCACACACCCGGAGAGAGGAGATTTTCCCTTTCGTTGGATTTGTCGGAAATTTTTAAACCATTATTGGTGGATCGCACAATATTTTCACTGCTCAATAAAAAGATTGTTCAGGAATCAGATTTTGATCATAAATTAAACAGTTGCCTGCTAAAAGAATCCGGACGAAAAAAAGCAATCAAAGTATGGGAAGAAAAGTTGACCGAAACAATAAAACATCGTTCCTTGGGACGGAATGTGAGTTATAAACACTTAGTGAAGTTGGAATGTTATAAATTAGTAAAACATATTTTGGAGATGGAAGAGTATAAACCGTTTAAGGCGTGGTGGTGAGAGAGGGTGAGAAAATCAGTGATGGAGTGATTTGGTAAGAGGGTGAGAGAGTGAGAGAGTGAGCGGGTGATAGAGTGAGAGAAATCAGTGATGGGGTGAGAAAGGGGGTGCAGGTGAGCGGAAGGGTGATTATGGTAAAATCAAAAAGTAAAAAAAATTGGTTTATTATGTACATTATTCTTGTTTATGATATTGAAGAAAAAAGAGTAGGTAAGATGCTTAAACTATGCAGGCAGTATCTGAACTGGATTCAGAACAGTGTGTTCGAAGGCGAATTAACTGGAGTAAAACTAAAAGAGCTTTTAACTCGTGCAAAGGGAATAATGGATGTTGAAAGAGACAGCATCATTGTATTTAGCAGTCGTCAGGAAAAATGGCTTGAAAAACAGGTAGTTGGAAAAGAGAAAAACGAAATTAGCAACATGTTGTAGGTCGTCGGGGAAGCAAAAAATGGCTCCAAATTGTTTGCTCCTTTTACTGATAAATAAAAAAACCCTGTATTCATGGGCGTTTGGGTCAGTTGTCGGTGTCAGGGTAAAATCATAGAATTGGGTATAGACAACTTTTTGATACTTAAAATGAAATATTTATCTTTGCTAAGCCTTGAAAACAGGTGTTTTTTTATCGTCGAACCGACGGCTCTTAATCGCACCAGAATGGAATTGAAACAAAGAGTGGAAAAGACGGAAGAACTGCCAGCCCACACTCTTAATCGCACCAGAATGGAATTGAAAC
>CAZFGP010000281.1:0-2602 GCA_964518685.1 uncultured Terrimonas sp. | reverse complement strand
TATTTGTCAGCGTTATTGATCCTTTTTCTAATCATTGACATATTTTTCCGAAATCAGCTTCTAATGGTATAACGGCTATTCCCGGTTGGGTGTAACCGGGAAGTCACGATCCAAGACCTTCACACTTTGCTATAGCTTTTAGAGCTACTTAATAATTTCCATTCATCTTGTGCGGGGATGGAAACAAGGATTATTCAATTGTATTATTTTTTCAAGAATTTAAATGCGGCATGCCATCCGGGCAAATCTATTCGGAGAAAATATACGCCGGAGGGTAAAAAACTTACATCAATCTCATGTGAAAGTGAATTGCCGGGTATTATATGCACAACACGTCCGTTGATATCAACAATTTTACCCTGTGCACTATTTGTAGATAAATTGGACGAAACAAACAAAGTGTTATCAACAGGGTTAGGAAACACTTTAATGTTTACACTATCGCTATTTTGCTTCCTGATTACAGACGGATTTACGCTGCCAGTTACTCCCTTTAATTTACCATCTATTGACCTTGCAGTAATTTTAAACCAAATGCTGTCGCTGCCGGAAAGCGAGGGATTGTTCCATAAAAAAAAAGTATCTCTTACACCCTGTACAACAGACTGAAATGTTGTGCTGCCATTAATCCTGTACTCCACATCATAAGTAACCGGACGCCCTTCATCCGGATTGAGCAACTGCCACTTGATGGGTAGATCTGCGTCGAAGATCCCGCCATCAGGTTTTTTAATCGTAAGCTCCGGGTGTTCGTAAGTATGTAACAGTTCGGCAAAGCCAACTCCAGTAACGGCCTTCCCGTTCACGGTTCCGGAAACAGTGGTAGCTCCTTCAAAAAACCTAAAGGGTAATTTAATTTCACTGTTATCATGCTTTGAGGTGATGGTCAGATCAAGATTATTTTTTGAAGAAGTAAGCCTCCATTTGGACGAATAACACATAGCACTGTCGGGCGTCCAGTTATAGGCCAGGCGCTCAATGTTAAAATCGTCAATAGTGTACTGAGTGGATTCATCAACATAGGCTGCCAGTATCCGGTACTTTTCATTAACGGGAACTGTTTGTTGATCAGTGAAAATATTCCAAAGGTTGATGTCCATACCATTTGATAATTGCAATTGGAACCATTCATATTTTTCTTCCGACAAAGGATTGAAATTTCCATATTGCCTGTCTATCCAACAGGTTCCGGTAACCTCTTCGGTAATCCCTTTTAGGGTGAGCGTTCCAGTAACCTCGTTGCCGGTTTGAGAATAATAGTAAGTGTAGCTGGTCAATCCCTGTTTGAGATAACCATCATTACTGAGCAACAACGGGCGTTTTAAACTCTTGCAATTCAAATTCAAGCCTCCTGCTGCAGAGGATGCTATAATCGTATATTCAAAAGGCATTAACTTTCCATTTCCATCTACCTTATTGCTCCATATTTCATTAGACCCGCCATAAACCGCTGCCTGAATATCCAGGTGGGTAGTAGACAAAGTGGTATAATTTAGCGGCCTTGTTTCCTGATAAACCTCTCCGGAAGCGTCATCTGCGATATTCAATATTCTGAATCCATCAAAACTACTTACCGGATAGTAAAAGTAAGTGAGCATATAACTGTACGTTTTACCTGATGTAGTTCCTTTTAACTGGCCGGTGTTGTACCACCATTCAATTGGCTCGGAACTGTGTCTGCCCTCATCCTTCGGGAAAGAAACAGCGCTTCCCGCAGGTTGGTACGGGAATGTTTTCCAATCCTGGGTGTAAACATAATCACTAAAAAATGTCGTTACAATGAAATAGAAAAATATACGCTTCATTCAATTTTGTTTCGGGTAACACCGGCATAGTTGCAGATGCACATAAAATGCAATATGCCTTATTTAATTAATAGTCCTCTGGGATTTCTAACGCCCGAAAGAAAAGGCTCCACTCCTGAACCGTCCAGATTACAACGTTTAATCACATTATTATCACGGTCTGCCCAATAGAATTTATTTTCATTATAGTCTAACGCCATTCCAAAGATTCTGGTATCCGGAGCTGCCGTAATTTTAACGATACCAGAACCATCCAGGTTGCACTGCATAATAGCTTCTTCATACTGATCTTCGTAATACAACTTTTCATTTACTTCATCCATAAAAATACTATAGCCATATGTACCGCTAATTATTTTTCCAACACCTGTTCCATCCGATTTAGCAGAGTAAATATCTTCATTATTGATCTCACCAAAATAAATAACCTCCGTTTTATTGTTATAGACAACCCCCCTCATCATGCCACCATCTATATGGATGAATTGTCTCTCCAAGTCTGTGCCGTCAAGATTAGCCCGTGAAATATTTCCAGCATCATCAGCCCAATAGATTTTACCTGCTTTGGCGTTAACAGCTATAGAATAAGGATCGGTTATGCCAGAAACGATGGTCTCCATATTTGTTCCATCTACATTCATCCGCCATATTTTTCCTTCATTTTCGTTTTCAAAATCGGTGAAATATATTTTCTCCCCTACTGAATCATAAGCCAGGCCAACGCCAGCACTACCCGAAATATCTGCTACAGTTTCTGCTGTCGCTCCAGCCTGGAGAACGATTTTCCTGATCAGTTC
>CAZFGP010000280.1:0-2602 GCA_964518685.1 uncultured Terrimonas sp. | reverse complement strand
AAAAAGAAAATCCGATTTCAAAGAATACATTAATGGGCGTCTGCCACCGCTGGAAGGTGCATATCCTGTTTCAATCACAACCCCCTCTGCAATAAGTTCATTAAGCATTTTGGTAGTTAGAGAGAGGCTCTTTTCAATCTTTTGACTCAGTTCGGCACAGGAAAGAAGATTTGCAAAGTAAAGTTGCCTTATAATCTCTCTTTTATACAATTGATTCTTTGCAGCCATAGGGGTTATTAAAGAATAGACGATCTTATTAATTCAACGAAAGTTAACATAAGTTTTTTACAAAAATGAGAAAACAGGTTTTCGGGTTTTATGCTGAGGCAAATTTTCTCAAAATCGGTCTCTTGTGAATTATCCTTCCTGCCCCATCCATAATGCTCCGCCAATACTATCCCGGGAGGCACCCGTAACAGAAGCCATCACATTGTTTTCTTGCCGCCATCGCAACACACCAAGCAAAGCCATCACCAGCGCCTCTTTATACTGAATAGTCTTGTCGTCCGGCACCCAAAGCTCCACGTTCAGTGCAGTTGTCTCCTGCCTGATCTTCTGCATCAAAAAAGCATTGTAGGCGCCTCCTCCGGTAACCAGCATTTTAGTCGGGAGATCGGGGTTTATTTTGAGGTTTTCTTTAATTCGTCTTATTGCCCTGTTAATCTGAATGGCAATATGTTCGGAATATGTACGCAGTGCATTTTCAAGATTCGGTTCTTCTTTCATTATCAATGGAAAAACCAGGTCATTGCCAAACGTATTGGATAAGGATTTGGGAAAAGATTCTTGGTAAAATGACAAACTGTTCAGGATGTTGAGCAGGTCTTCATTCACATTGCCGTTGGCTGCCATCCGTCCCTGATCATCATAAGACTTTCCAATTTGTGCAGCCAGCAGATTCAGAACCCGGTTTGCCGGACAAACATCAAAAGATATACAGGTGACGGCAGAGTGAAAGGAAATATTGGCTATGCCACCCAGGTTCAAACAATAGGGATATTCACTGAAAAGCATTACATCTCCCACAGGCACAATAGGTGCGCCTTGTCCTCCGAGCGCCACATCCAATGCTCTTAAATCACTGACCACAGTTATGCCTGTGCTGGCCGCAATAGCAGCGCCATCGCCTATCTGGGCGGTCATTTTCTGTGCCGGAAGATGAAAAACCGTATGTCCATGAGACGCGATTAACTGAACCTGGTACTGAAGATGATATTTGTTAATAAATTTGTTTACCTGATCTCCTAAATAATGACCAAACGCGGTATGCAGCAACTGGTAGTCCACAGCCTTTAGTTGTACGGCCGATTGTAGTTTTTTTATCCATTCCTCCGGATAAGGATGACAATCAGCATGTTCTACATCAAAGATCCAGGTGCCTGCTTTTTCATGAAAGTGTACATAAGCAATATCCAATCCATCTAATGAACTGCCACTCATTAGGCCAATAGCCCGATAAATCATTAAAGAAATTTTAGATTAATAATAACTGCATTTAGATTTGTTGGATAAAACTATTAATTTATACCGAACAATTGAAAACATGAAACGGCTATCCTGATAATAAATTTCGCTGCAGACTGCCTTTGGTTCTAAATTATGATCTTAATCCAAATGATAGTAACTTGTAAGATAATCCTGGCAATATGAAAGAAGTTTTTACATTCTTATTGGCAATTGTGTGGATAGGGGTCTCAGCACAGGATCCGCATTTCTCACAATTTTTTTCTTCTCCACTAACGCTGAACCCGGCTTATACGGGTAAGTTTGATGGCAATTTCAGAGTTTCCGGGAATTATCGCAACCAATGGCCCACTATAAATAATGCGTTTACAACAGCTACTGCGGCTATTGACTTTACGATTCTTCAAAACCAAATCCCGGAATTTGACACCTGGGGAGTGGGAATAATGGGTCTTAACGATCAGAGCGGTAATAAAATATTAAACAATAATTTTCTTTCTGTTTCCACAGCCTATCATAAAACGCTGGACGAAAACGGATATCATACACTAACGGTAGGTTTCCAGGGTTCCTATGCTAATAAAAGACTTGATCTTACAAAAGCCACTTTTGAAGATCAGCTCACATCTTTAGGATTTACCGGCGTTACAAGTGAGGTTTTCAGTAATAATAATCATGTGGCCATCAATTATTTTGATGTAAATGCAGGGCTGTTATATTCCGGAAGCACCAATGGCTTCAATAATTTTTATTTGGGAGTCTCTACCTATCATATCAATAGGGCGAAGGAATCTTTTTTAGGAGGAAATTATGTTCTTAATTCGCGTATGACCATTCATGGCGGGGGGTATGTTCCCATGGGAGCCTCCACCACTTTTCATGGCAGTATTATACATCAAAGACAGGCTCGTGCTTCTGAAACCATATTGGGTGGAGCGGTGGCTTTCAGTCTGAGTGATGATGAAGAGCTTGAGGCTAATTTATATACCGGATTGTGGTATCGTTTTGGTGATGCCTTCATTCCCTATGTGGGAATTGATTTTTCCGGTCTTCGCCTTGGGTACAGCTATGATATTAATAATTCCTCGTTGAGTACTGCCTCGAACAGAAGAGGAGGGAATGAAATTTCATTAATTTT
>CAZFGP010000279.1:0-2682 GCA_964518685.1 uncultured Terrimonas sp. | reverse complement strand
TTAAGATCTTCCTCACGGTTGTAGCGGTATTCCTTCTTTTCCACTTCAAGGATAATCTTTCGCATCGTTTGCACTACCAATACAGGATGCTGTCCCATAGCCGTTTCACCACTTAGCATAACCGCGTCAGCGCCCTCCAGAACCGCGTTGGCTACATCGGTGGCTTCACTTCGGTTGGGTTTAATTCGGTCCATCATGCTTTCCATCATCTGGGTGGCTACAATAACCGGCTTTCCGCGATGCAAACATTTACGTATGATGTCTTTTTGAATCAGGGGAATCTGTTCTACAGGCATTTCCACACCCAGATCACCGCGGGCAATCATAATACCATCCGACTCAAGAATGATTTCGCGAAGGTTGATTATTGCTTCAGGCATTTCAATTTTTGCCATCACCTTACTCTTGCTCTTTTTCAGATTGAGGATTTCTCTCAAAACCTGCAGGTCTTCCACCTTTCTGACAAAAGAAAGGGCTACCCAATCTACTGCATGTTCAATCATGAAGTCCAGGTCCGCAAGGTCTTTTTCCGTGAGTGCAGGAAGAGATATCTTTGTATCCGGGAGGTTAACTCCTTTTTTTGACATTAGCACGCCCGGCATCGTTACCACTACTTTCACATCACCACTTTGGGTGATTTCTGTTACCTGTACTTCTAATTTCCCGTCATCTATTAATATTTTGTTTCCAACCTTCACGTCACCGGCAAGATTGGGATATGAAACATATATTTTTTCTTTATTGCCGATACATTTTTCATTGGTGAAAGTAAGAATGTCGCCCACCTTCACT
The DNA here is from genome assembly GCA_964518685.1 of uncultured Terrimonas sp. Taxonomy (GTDB): domain Bacteria; phylum Bacteroidota; class Bacteroidia; order Chitinophagales; family Chitinophagaceae; genus Agriterribacter. The sequence continues at coordinate 1,890 of CAZFGP010000279.1, read as the reverse complement.
TCCATAGATCCGTTTTCAATTTCTCCAACTCTGAGTTTGGGTCCCTGCAAATCCCCAAGGATACAAACGTTGTAAGGCTCTTCATGGTTAATCCTGCGAATTTGATTAATAATCTCCAGCTTGTCTTCGAGAGTGCCGTGCGAAAAATTCAACCGAAAAACATTTACTCCCGCTTTTACCAGAGCCAGTAACTGGTCATAAGTGTCGCAGGCTGGGCCTACAGTGGCTACAATTTTAGTTCGGTGAAAAGAATGTTCTATTCCTGCTTGTTGATCCATTTCTTCGTGCAGATATTTATTAATATTATTTGACATAATGTTGTGATATTTTAAACCAAAAAGCAGGGAAGGAGATGATATTATTTCCCTGCCATAGAATACGTTGTGATCTTAAATAATTTTTTAGGAAGCCAGAATCTTAACCACTTTGAGCCATTCAAAATCTATTGTCCGCTCCGCTTTTACCGCCTGATCGAGAGGAGTATAATTTAGCTGATTGTTTACAAGCCCTATCATAGTATTGAGATTATCGCCGGTAATCAGACATTCCACTGCTGCATAACCCATACGGCTGGCAAGCACTCTGTCCATACAGGTGGGTGCGCCTCCGCGTTGGATATGACCAAGTATACAAACCTTTATATCTGCATTGGGCATTTTACTTCTTACCATTTCACCTACTTCATTGGCGCCGCCTAATTCACTGCCTTCAGCCACTACCAGAAGATTTACTAATTTCTTGCGTTTCTCTTTTTCTTGTAGAATATTGATTATTTCATTAATGTCCGTTTTAAGTTCCGGGATGAGAATGTTTTCTGCTCCTGTAGCAATTCCGCTATGCAAAGCAATATAACCTGAGTCGCGCCCCATCACTTCTATGATAAACAACCGATCGTGTGCATCTGCGGTGTCTCTTATTTTATCTATGGCTTCCACAGCGGTATTTACAGCAGTATCGAAACCAATGGTGAAATCTGTACCTGCAATGTCCTTGTCTATGGTACAGGGTAGTCCAATACACGAAATATCAAATTCGTGAGAGAATTTCTGCGCTCCTTTAAAAGAGCCATCACCTCCGATGATAACCAATCCGTTGATACCTAATTTTTTCAGATTTTCATAAGCTTTTTTTCTGCCTTCAACTTCAAGAAACTCCTTACATCTGGCAGTTTTTAAAATGGTGCCGCCACGCTGGATAATATTGGCAACGCTTCGGGATTCCATTTGAAAAATATCGTTCTCTATCATTCCTGCATATCCCCGCACAATGCCATATACTTCTAAGCCGTAAAATATACCCGTTCGTACCACTGCCCTGATGGCAGCGTTCATTCCAGGGGCATCGCCTCCCGAAGTCAGTACACCAATTTTTGATACTTTCTTCTCCATCCTTACAAAACTTATCTGTTGAATTTGTTTATTATCACAAGGCAGGCACAGTTGTTAAAAAAGAATAATATATCTCTTGATTGAGCGGTCAAAAGTACGTAATTACTATCATTTCACAATTTTAGTATAGTGGTTTAATGATTTTGTATTTTCGGGATTTTATGAAAATATTGATTACAGGAGCGAATGGGCTCTTAGGACAAAATGCTGTGAAGTATTTTTCGGAAACCACCGGATATGAGGTAATAGCTACCGGGAGAGGTTCTTGTCGTTTGCCGGAAAATAATAGAAACTTTCGATACATCAGTTTTGACAATACCGACAGAGAAAAGGTAATATCTCATATCACTGCTGTTTCACCTGATATTATTCTTCATGCAGCAGCCATGTCTCAACCCGACACCTGTGAGCTTGACCCTAAAGCATGTTTTGATTGCAATGTTAATGCTACCCGTTATTTCACGGAAGCTGCGGCAATAGTGAACGCAAAAATGATTTATGT
>CAZFGP010000278.1:0-2711 GCA_964518685.1 uncultured Terrimonas sp. | reverse complement strand
AACCGGGGTGTGGGACATTGCATTTCCCGCAAAACCTGACTATTGGGATTATAAAATCCATTATACAATAATGCAAATTCCGAGGCGCCTCTCAAATTGTTGTAATTCTTTAAGGAGGAGGTGGTGGCGTCATAAGAAAACATCAGTCGTACTGATTTCCATTGAAATCCTATCATGGGTATAACAGCATCCTGCCCACGGTAATATAAGCCTCCTATCAACTGGGTTTCTCCGTCACCCGAAAGATTATAATTGGCATGCATACCGAGGGTTAATTCTTTCGCTTTAGCCTGTGTGGTAAAATAAGCACCGGGACTTATAATAACCCGATCGCTCATTTTTATCATGGCATCCGCAAAACCAATATATCGCCGTGCTATAGCATTGTTATACCCGGGTGAATTATTAAAAAAAGTTTCTTTAGGAGAATTGACATGATGCACCGAAACACCTGCATGAAAATAGATTTGATCCGTTGGGAAATAAGCATAGTTTAACCCAACCTGTACATCAAGATAATTAATATTGGTGGCAGAAAAATTTTCTCCGCTGGGGACTCCTGCATTAAAAAATTTACCATTCCACTGGCTATCAAAGGTAAATTTGGTAACATCTATTCTCTTATTTGCCCAGCCCAGATTAAATCCTAAGGAAAGTAAGCCTGTGCTGCCCAACATCTGGTGATAGGCTACTGAGCCGTACACTTTTGTGGAGGTGAGGTTGCCACTTCCGGCTACGTCGCGGAGAACAACACCTCCTAATCCCATCCAACCAGATTCTAAACGATCGCGAAATACCTGAGCATCTCCAAAAACACTCATGGTTTTAAATTGAACCGGAATACTTGCCCATTGCTGACGGTAGTTAGCCCCCAGCCGATAATCGTTTTCAGGGAGAAAACCAGTATTGGCCGGATTTATGGTTAAGGGAGAATTAAAGAATTCAGAAAAATGCAAGTCCTGCGCGTTCCCTGTAATGGGCAGGAAAAGGCTGAAATAAATTAGAGCAAACGATAAAGAAAAGCACCGGAGGAATATATTAAAATGCCCTTTGGTAAACATTCCGCGCATGCGATTGCTAACTGCCTTGGCAATAAACGTGTACAATATGTTTGAATGTTTCTTCAGCATAAAATCTCACTTTTTCAGATCGCATTTCCACAGTTAACTCCTGGTATTCCCGGAATCTGAAACAAAATCTCAAATATTAAATTTTTAATCTCAAATTCCTTATCTCAATAACGTTATATCTCCTTTTTTAGTTGTTTTGGTGCCATCTGTAAATTCCACTTCCAGAGTAAAGGCGTAAGTATCCATTGGCTGTAATACGCCTTTATACTTTCCATCCCATCCCTGCGCGGGGTCGGCTGATTCAAAAACGAGCTGTCCCCAACGATTGTAAATCCGAAATTGAACTTTGCCAATGGCATAACCCCGCACAAACACTTTATCATTAATCCCGTCTCCATTGGGAGAAAATGCATTGGCAACACCAACAACCGGTGATACTATAGCAGATACAAACTGACAGGTAGTATCGGCACAACCATATTGGTTGTACGCCACCAGACAGGTGTTAAAGTCGCCGTTGGTATTGAATTGATGCACAGGATTAGTCAAAACAGAAGTGTCGCCATCTCCAAAATACCAGACATACCTTTCTGCATTCAAAGAGGTGTTTGTATAAGTTATGGGTGTATTTTCCTGGGGCACTACAGGACTAAAGTTAAATCCTGAGGAGGGAACAGAACGCACATTAATCGTAAAAACCGTGGAATCTATCTTATTACAAGTCATGGTATCTTCCACCACTAATTTAACCCGATAGGTACCTGTTGAAGTGTACAAATGAACCGGTGCGAACTCTTGAGAAGTGCTTCCATCACCAAAATCCCAGAAAAAAGATTGCCCTGCTTCAGACGTATTGTTAAACTCCGCGAGATGGGGTACACAGCCTTCCGGGGGCGTTTCAAACTGCGCCTTTACATCAGGTGCAATTCGCATGAGCAGGTTGAACGTGTCAGGAGTATTACAATAACTGGTATCATTAAGGAATAATTTCACATTATAGGTGCCTCGTGAAGGGAATTGGTGTATAATACTATCTGTACCATTTGTTACCACCGGCGTAGAATTATCCCCAAAATCCCAGATAAAATTTACTCCCGAGAATGACTTTCCCGGAGGAGCTATGGAGGTATTGGCAAATTTATAATTAAGGGAGGTACAGGGCAGGAGTTTGATTGCGTTAGCTCCTAATACAGCCCGATCGGTGCGCACTCTTATGGTCGTGTATGCCGTATCACTCATGATACATTTATTAGAATCAACCGATATCAATCTGACGTTGAAAGAACCAACCGAATTATAGGTGTGGCTGATTGACGGAGTGGTTGTTGAATCTATATGTCCGTCTCCAAAATTCCAGTAATATTTCTTCCCCTTTTGCAGCGTATCAATAAAGTCTACCGTAACCGGCACACAGCCATAATCTCTATAGGGTTTACCATCAATAGTAGGTCTTAATCCAGTAGTAACACCTGAAAAATCCATTTCAATTTTTACGGCAGCAAGGTTACACTCTTTAGGATTGCCCGATTTCGGCCGCCATACGCCCGGCGTCACGGGGAAAGTGGTACCCGGAAAATTACTAATGAAGCAGGCGGCACAAATAGCCTGATAGATTACCCCATTAGGATCGAAACGACTGGT
>CAZFGP010000277.1:0-2786 GCA_964518685.1 uncultured Terrimonas sp. | reverse complement strand
ATATTTGTCTGCCTGTTGTTGACTATGTCAATATATTGCTTTTACTCCAAATCAAATACCCCTTTATTCAACAATTGCAGCGTTTGTTCTTTGTAAGGGGATGGTATCAACAGAGAAATATTATGACTGCTACCACCGTAGCTGACCATTCTCACGGGAATTCCCGTTAAAGAGTCAAAAATCCGTTTTAATAATTCTGGAGTCTGTATGATTTGATGACCTACTATGGAGACAATGGTTTGGTCTTTATCTGTTGAAACGCCTCCGAACGGTTCCAGTTCTTTTAAAATCTGCGTAAGGTGGGTGTCATTATCAATAGTAACGGATACGGCAACTTCTGAGGTGGTTACCATATCAATAGCTGTCTTGTATTTTTCAAATACCTCAAATATTTTTCGGAGGAAGCCATAAGCGAGCAACATACGGCTGCTTTTGATTTTGATGGCAATTATACCGTCTTTAGCCGCAACTGCCTTAGCGCCAATGGATCCGGCGTCCTGAGTGATGGTAGTGCCAATAGCCTCAGGTTGTGTGGTGTTAAGGAGTTTCACAGGCACTTTCTCTTGTTGAGCAGGCCAAATACAGGTAGGGTGTAAAATTTTTGCGCCAAAATAGGCCAGTTCTGCAGCCTCCTCAAAACTTAATTGTACCACGGCTTTTGTCTTCTTTACAATGCGCGGATCATTGTTATGCATCCCGTCTATGTCCGTCCAGATTTCACAAACACTGGCTTTTACCGCAGCGGCGATTAAAGAGGCGGTATAATCACTTCCGCCACGCTTCAGATTGTCCACTTCACCTTTTGAGTTCCTGCAGATATAACCCTGGGTAATAAAAAGGTTTTTATCTGAATGCTGGCTTAAAATACGATTTAGTTTAACACGAATAGCGTCAAAGTAGGGTTCATCATTGGCATCAATTTGCATGAAGTCAAGCGCAGGTATCAACACATGATCTATATTCCTTGATTGAAGATAGGCGCTGAAAAGTTTGGTACTCATCAGTTCTCCCTGTGCCAGGATATCTTTATTCAGGGCTTCATTGAAAGATATCCTTAAAATAATATTCAGAAAATCGAAATGTTCCGTAATGATCGCCTCTCCTTTTTTAAGGGCAGCATCATTTTTAAGAAGTTCTTTAACGAATTTATGATAGTGGATTTCCAGATCATCAATAATCTGTTTTGCTTGTTGTTTGTCGCCCTTTCCCAGCGCTTCTCCTATGGATACCAGGGAATTAGTAGTTCCGCTCAGAGCGCTTAATACCACAATTTTGGCTTCTTCTCCTGAAGTAATCAATTTTGCCACCTCTTGCATTCTTTCTGGTTTACCAACGGAGGTGCCTCCGAACTTCATAATTTTCATAATCTGCCGCTTTTTTAAATTTAGAGCTGCAAAGATAATGGGAAAGCAAAAACCAAATAAAAAAGGGTGAAACCGAAAATACTCTCTTTGATTCCGGATTCCACCCTTTTAAAAAAGGTGTAAATTAAAATGGTAAATCGTCTGCTTCGGGAGCTATACTGGCTACAACCGGTGAGGGTGGAGCGCCGGCGCTTTCGGTATAAGCAGATCCGGACTCAGAGGGTTCATTCCTGCCACCTAACAACTGTACACTGAACACACGCAAGGTCAGCGAGGCGCCGGGTGTACCATCATTCCGTGTAAAATGCCGTACGTCGGGGGCGCCTTCGGCATACACCATTGTTCCTTTTTTCAGATAGGGTGCAACACCGGTTTTATCCGTCCAATATGCACATTCCACCCAGGTGGTTTTGTCTTTTTGTTGTCCCGCAGAATCACGAAATTTCTCCGTGTGTGCAATGTTGAAGTTCATAACGGTTTTCCCATTTACTGTATTGGTAATACAGTCCTTACCTAAGTTTCCGATTACCTGCATCTTAATCATAGCATTTGCTTTTTTGTTATTTAATACAAGTTATATATTTTTTATCTTTTATCTTGAAAGAGACAGGAAATTAAGGTTATTTTTGTCTATAGTATGATTTTATCATGGTTTTTAGCTGTTTTATCTCTAATTTAATTTATTATTTTAGTTATCTTGAAGCGTTTAATATTGTCCGTACTTGATTTTTTTTATATTCCCTTCCAGCGCGCGATCAACCGCCAGACTTTCCGATATATTGCCTGTGGTGGGGGCAACACGCTTCTGGACATATTTCTTTACTTTGTATTTTATAATTTTGTACTGCAAAAACAAATTATTCATACCCCTCTGATCAGTATCAGTCCGTATATAGCAGCATTTATCCTGTCTTTTGTGATCACCTTTCCAACGGGCTACTTACTCATGAAAAACATTGTGTTTCCAGGATCCGTATTAAAAGGGAGAATACAACTGTTCAGATATTTTTTACTGGTTGTGGTTTGTATCCTGATGAATTATTTCTTTATTAAGTTGTTCGTGGAGAAGTTTGATATGTATCCCACCATTGCTAAAATATGGACTACTGCAATTGTCATTTCCTTTAGTTATTTGGCGCAGCGGAATTTCACCTTTAAACAGAACGAAACCGGAATAAAATACTTAAGCCGTAAGGCTTTTCCTGAAAAGGAGTAAATCGAAAGCGAACGTTGGTAAAACACCCTATGTTCTTATTCGTTGGTGTACGGCCTAAGTATTGTATTCCTTAAATATGTTATTTCATAGGACGGGTTATCATTGGTTAGCAACAGCCAGTAATAAAAAAAAGGATAAGGTTTAGTTAATAGCTAAAAGTATAAAGCACTCCTTTTTTATATCAGTCTGAGGGTCGGGATTGAATT
>CAZFGP010000276.1:0-2795 GCA_964518685.1 uncultured Terrimonas sp. | reverse complement strand
CAAATGTGCCGTTTGCGGGCTGCCAAAGAATTTCAAAATATTTTGTGCGGGGGCAAAAAAATTAAAACACGAAGCGTTGGGCTGTCGTGTCGGCAAGTCAGTCAGCCGAAGCTGTCCGAATTGGTCGTATTTATATGTCTGTCCACTGGTCAAGTTTGTTGTCGTCTGTTTGGTTTAAGTCCGTCCGTGTCATCTAGCACTGTCGTCAATTAGCATTGCCCATAACGGTAAAGCATTGGCGATGGCAGGGCATTTGAAAATCGTCTGCCCGAACTGAAGCCGAATAGAATTACCGATGATGAAGATAAGCACAAAAGCTCAATTATTTACGTCAAGCTGGAACTGAAGCTGATAGCGAATAAAAAGACGAGGATATATTCGTCGCCCCCTGCTATTGCCAATGCACATGTTGCCTGCAGTGTTTTGTCCCCCGACAAAACACGGCAGCATGAAATACGAACGAGATTTTTATTAGAATGTCTGCAGAATGTTGTTGAAAAAAATGATCGCTCAACAATGTTACTCTGTGTCGGGTCATACGATGTTTGAATAAAAATATTGTGTCCAGCGGGAATGAAATTGCAAATTATATGTCTGTGTCCCGGAAGCCCAGCCTGCCCGGTAAAGTTGTGTGTCGGGTCTTACGAAACCAGAACCGGCGAAATGTGTCCACTGTTAGTGAACCACAGCTTTAAAAACCATGTCATTACGAACATTGAATTGAAAGCAAGTGTCCAACCGTGAGAAAACTACCATTAAAAGTCTGTGTCAAAGAAGCGTTGATATTGCTTGTCATTGTTCTGCAGATGCTGTCCAGCCATTTTTTTAAGTCGCCGGTTGACTGTCCCGGTACTAAAGCTGAAAAATGTTATGCTGCTGAATGACTGCTGTGTCAGCCTAATTGAAAAACTATCGTGGGCAGTCAGCCGAAGACTTGATAGTTGCTGAATGTCTGTTGAACATGGCAGGCAACGTCCCGGGCTTGGCGGTGGCAGGGGAAATAGGATTCCGTCAGCCCGTACCTCAGCCCAATAGAATTACCAAAGATGAAAGTAAGTAAAAAAGTTGATTAGAGAAATTTCAGCCCGAACCCAAAGATGATAGTATTACAAAAGCTGATGTTTATTCGTTCAGCCCTGCTAACGCCAAACCCCATGTAAGGTGCCGTGGGTAAAGTCAAGCGAAACTTTGAACCATCGGGAAGAACGCTGAATTTTGAATTTCTCCTGTCCACCGAAAACACAGCACGAAAGATTTACTGGTTAAAAACGTTTTTGTCGGTTGAGGTCTCACGAACTCTTTCTCTCTGAAAAATGTCATATTACAAACAAAATTCTCAACCTAAAATACCGTCCACCGAAGTGTCAGGGTGCACGAAAAATATGAATTGGGTGTCTTGCTTTCGGTAGAAAATTGGTGTCCGCCCAACCCTTGAAATTTTCTCGCTGAAGTTTGTCCCGTTGGCAAAACTTAAAAACAGAAAAACAACTCTCAAAAATTCTTCTATTCTAAAAAAAATTCTGGAAGAAGCCCTGGCTTTCTGTCCCCGAATGTTAGGTGGTTAGGAATTGATATTTTATTGTCTGCCGGTTTCGTGGTTTTCTCCGACCGTTGGTTGTCTCCCAATGATTGAAAGTAGTCTGGAAACTCAAGGTTTGGATTCCCGGTTTAGTATTCCGACGTCATTTGCTGATTGTCCACCGGGGGAAACTCTTGCGTTGATTTCTGTCAACCTACATGGCACCTTACGGTAGGGCTTGCTGCTGCGCTGGTATTCAATGTACTTTCAGCCCGAACGTTAGCCCAACAGCGAACCCAAAGCCGAAGATAACTACAAAAGCTGAACAATGCTTTTTCAGCCCGAACTAAAGATGAACAGCAAACCAAAAGCTGATGTTTATTCCTTCAGCCAGCGATAGCAGCAAGCCGCTTTGTTATGTGCCGCTATTCCAGCGCAATCTTAAAGTTTATCCTCCAATATTTGCCGTTGTTTTCTTTTGTCAAAATAGAGTTATGAGCAATACAAGAAATGCTCTCCAAATATGTGTTTGGTTTTCCTGTTAGATAACCTCTTGTTCTTACAGAACCATTTTTTAGTTCGCAAATTTGTATTTGTTGTTTCACGTCTGTTTTAGGATTGTTGAGACAAGCAAAGTCTCTCATGTTTTGAGCAAAAACAGGTTGTCCAATTAAAGTGTCAACTGCTCCCGTTGACCGATTAACGATATAAAATTCTTCGCTGTTATAGTCAGTCCTTTTGAGCAGTATGAGTTTCGTCCTTTTTATGTCACCCAAATATTCAAATTCATGAAAGTTCTCGTTTGTGTTGTCATCTTTGAAAATTCTTGCGGGTTTACCCGAAATGGGGATTGTCAACTTGTCCGCTTGTTTTTTTACCTGGGGATTTATGTTGAGATAAGTTGTTATGTTACAACTGTCAAACTGTGGCTCGGTTATTTCAGTGTAAGTGTACGAAACCTGTCTCTGTGCGATAGCAGAAACAGTTAGCGTTAGTAAAGTGATATTGATGATTAGGTTTTTCATTTAGTGGCACATAACGTTCACGGCTTGGCGTGTGGCGGCATTTGAAAATCGTCAGACCGAACCGAAGCCGAATAGAATTACTGGTGTTGAAGATAAGTACAAAAGCTCAATAGTAAAAGTCCAGCCCGGACTGCTGCCCAATAGCGAACAAAAAGTTGAGGATATATTCGTCGCCCCGCCATATTGCCAAACCGCCTGTTGAACTAAACCTACGGAAGCCTTCCGCACTATCCGTAAGTTTGTGTTTCATC
>CAZFGP010000275.1:0-2836 GCA_964518685.1 uncultured Terrimonas sp. | reverse complement strand
AAGCTAAGGTCAACATCTCCAACTGAGGAAAGGCCACCGGAGGTTTAGTTCAACATGCGGGTTGCCGGCATATTGTAACAACCGATTTAAGCGATTTCTATTTTTCGCAGATCGAAGTTTTGACACCGGAAGCTTTTCTAATAAAGCATGGCTCACGATAATGGTCTATAAGCGGTTTCAGTTAACTGCGCTTCAACGGAAAAGAACCAGTTTCTTAACTTTGTATCATTTCATCTCATTTTGTTTCAAATTATGATAACCTGGAAAGAAATTTTGGTGCGCCTCCTCCTGGCAGCTTTGTTTGGCGCTATCGTTGGGCTGGAAAGAGAGCGAAAACGCTGGTCATCCGCAGGTATGCGTACCCATATGATGGTTTGCGTAGGCTCGTGTCTGGTGATGATTGTGTCTGCATTTGGTTTTCAGGATGCATTAAAATACAGCGATGTAGTGCTCGACCCTTCCCGCGTAGCAGCCCAGGTAATCAGTGGGATCGGATTTATTGGCGCCGGTACCATTGTATTGCTTAAGCAGGCACAAACCCATATCAAGGGACTGACTACTGCTGCCGGCTTATGGACTGTAGCTGCGGTTGGATTAGCCACAGGTGGAGGTATGTACTTTGCTGCAGGCATTACCACCCTGATTGCATTATTAATATTATGGATTCTAAAACCAGTGGAAAAAAAATTGTTGGGAAGGTATGAGCAACGTCAACTTCGGTTCGTTACCGAGGATCCCGAAGACCTCGCTGGAATAATGGGGAGTTTAGTCTTCAACAAAAATGTAGTGGGCGTTCACAGCACCATGGACACGAATAAAAAAGAAACAAATGTATTTATCACCTTTGGGAGAATGGGCAACAAGGAGTTTGCAGAAGTGATAAAGGAACTGCAATCTCATGCCCTTATAAAAGAAATGTCCTGGGATGAAAATGAGAAATAATCAATCTATATCAGATCTGCCTCTTTCAGCAGCTACCAGGCCTTAATATTAAAAAGATATTCGTCAGGATTTCCTTTTTCCGTAATCTCTTTTCCTTTAACCGTAAGTACACCCGTTTTTGTTGGAGTTATTTTTGCCCGCCCTCTGTTTGTTTTCAGAGGAAAGGCAATAATAGATTCAAAATTAAAAATTTAGTTAAAGTGAAAGGAAAAGTTACACAAGTTCTGACAAAAGGATTCCTACTTATTTGTTTTTTTTGTTTTTCATCGGCTTTAGCCCACGCTAATATTGAATACAATGGTCGTATTCATGGAAAGATAACCACCCTTGACGGTCAACCGGGCGCATGGGTAACTGTACAGATTAAAAATACTTCATATGTTACTTTAACCGATGAAGAAGGTTATTTTGTGTTTAGAAATTTGAAACCTGGTAAGTATACGGTAGTGATCTCTTACTCTGGATTTACAACACAGGAGAAAGAAGTTTCTTTAAATGAGGAAAATGCCTTGAGCCTTGACTTTACATTTGTGGCTACCTCCAAAGAGCTGAAAGAAATTATAATAGATGGCAGAAGAAGTCAAAATGTTCAACCTGTTTCTATAGGGAAGGTGGCTATTGCGCCGATGGATCTTCCACAAAGCGTATCCATAATAGGGCAGGGGATAATGAAGGAGCAGCAGGAGCAGCGTCTCAGCGATGTTATCCGCAATGTAAACGGAGTATATTTATCCGCCACACGGGCCAGCACCCAGGAAACTTTTGCCGCAAGAGGATATCGTTTTGGCGGAGACAATATGTTTAAAAATGGAGCAAGAATAAATTCGGGTGTCATGCCGGAGATTAGTTCCCTTGAAAGAGTGGAAATTCTGAAAGGGAGCGCCGCAATCCTGTATGGAAATGTTGCACCTGGTGGAATCATTAATATGATTACTAAGAAACCAAAATTCGAAAGGGGAGGAGAACTGATGATGCGTGCCGGAAGCTACGCATTATATAAACCGGCTTTTGATCTTTATGGTCCGGTATCCTCAAAAGTTGCCCTGCGAATAAATGGCACTTATGAACATGCGGGAAGCTACCGAGACCAGGTAAGTTCCAATAGATATTATGTGAACCCCTCCATGTTGTATAACCTGAATAAAAAAACCACTCTCCTGATACAGGCAGATTATCTTCACCATAAATTTACACCCGATTTTGGTATTGGTTCGTTAAACAATACTATTATTGCTCCGGTATCCCGTTCTACTTTTCAGGGTACTCCCTGGCAATACAATATAGCCGATCAGGCCACGGCAACAGCTTCCCTTAAACATCAATTCAGTGATGATTGGAACCTCAATCTTACCGGCTCCTATCAATCCTATCAAAGAGATTATTATTCTACCGAAAGAATTCAGGCTGCTGCCAATGGCGACTGGGTGCGTCCGCTAAACAAAATCAATTCTCATGAGAATTACTATTTAGTGCAGGCTGACCTGACCGGCAAATTCAAAACCGGTGATGTAGATCATCTCCTGCTAACCGGAATAGACGCCGACCGGTATTTTACAACCAGCTACACTTTCGATAATCCTAAAACCTACGATACACTCAATCTTCTGGATCATTCAAAATTCACACAACGCACAGATATTCCCAATGCTTCCAAAATAACGCAAGTGCAAACGCCTGTAAGCCGGTTTGGCGCATATGTACAGGATTTGATTAGTATTTCAAACCAGTTGAAGGTATTGGCAGGAGTTCGGTGGTCTTATCAACATGCCGAAGGCGCTCAAACTACTTTTCTGGTAAAAGACAGTATAAGCAGAGGAGCAATGAAAAATGACCAGGCCTTTTCTCCCAGAGCAGGACTCGTATATAAACCATTTACTACCACTGCATTCTTTAC
>CAZFGP010000274.1:0-2852 GCA_964518685.1 uncultured Terrimonas sp. | reverse complement strand
CTAAAGTTACCGGATAATGGCCAATAACCTAGTAACCTCTGGGTAATATCTTTCTTTGCCAGGCAAGAGCAAAACCCTCTTGCTATATATGCTAAAATTAAACTGCGTACATTCAGAAATGGTATCCATTTTTTAATTTTGTATTTTCATTTTTGTCCCTTGCGAACTATATACAATAGGCTATTTAGATTATTTCAATACTTTATCAATAAACTGATAAGCTTCAAATCGAACCTTTGATGGAAAATCATGTTGAGAATCCGGATAGCGAACTTCTAATTTATCTTTTGCTTTAAGGAAATCATATACTTCTGACATTTCAGCTATGCCTTTCTTCACTCCTTCCACATTAAAATCACTATCATGAATAGGTGAATTTGAAAAAAATGCACGTGGAGCGATAGCGGCTATTGCTTTATCGAAATCGAAAGGGATTTTATCAGGATCAAGATGATACTTTTCTTTTAACAGAGGCATATATACGTCTTGTGCCCAATCCCCCAGTCTACCCCCATATTTTTTAATATAATCATTCGCTTCTTTTAAATTATCATAGTCAAACATAGTCCAGCCACAACTTGATACAATCACTTTCAACCGCTCATCAAAAGCGCCGGTGAATATTGCATTATGGCCACCTAGTGAGTGACCGACCACTCCTATCCGGTCCGAATCTACATCTGTTCTTGCCTGTAACAAATCCACACAGCGCATATTATCAAATATGCTTTTCATGGTTCCCGACTGATACCGACCTTTTTTAAAATCATAATCTTCTAATCCGCCAAAACCTGGATTGTCTGGGGCGATAACAACGTAGCCGCGTTGCGCCAATTCTTTCGCGTACGCGAGATTGATATTATGCCCCTGGCCATCAACGCTTTTCTTTCCAATGGGGTCAGTCTCATGAAGCGCCAGCATAGCAGGAAATTTTCCGTATTTATTTCGTCTGCTTGGAATATACAGGAAGGCTGGAACTTCTTCATTTTCAGCAACTGTAAAACTGATGTTTTGTCGTATGTATTTTTCTTTTTTTGTTTCGTCAATGATTTGAATATTCATATCCGGCAAATTTGAGAAATCGGGTAGTTTACCCATCGCCTGCTCCATCCCGTCAAGTATCTGTCGCCTTTTGATTTCCCATTCAGCCAAAGTGGTAACACGTTTTTTTGTTCCTTTTGAATCTGTGTAAAAAAGTAAACCGCTTTTTCTCCGGTTGTTTGATTGTGCAATAGCATTACTAAAAGAAGGTACTGCACTTAGAAGCATAAACCCAAGCGATCCCAGACCTGCTGAGGTAATGAATTGTCGCCTGTTGAAATTGGTCATAATCAAATTTTAATAGTCACAACAAATGATAGCTGATTATTTTAATATTTTATCAATAAAATGGTACGCCTCAAACCGGACTTCAGGAGGAAAATCATGTGAAGAAATAGGGTATCGAACTTGCAAGTTATTGTCTGCATTCAGAAAATGATACACTTGTGAAGCATTGGCCATCCCGACTCTTACACCTTCAATATTAAAATTTGCATCATGAATGGGTGAATTCGAAAAAAATGGTCTTGGTGCAAGCACCGCTATCAATTCATCGAAGTCGAAGGGAAAATTTTCAATCTTCAGATTATATTTAGTAAGCGCTAAAGGACAATATACTTTTTGACTAAGTCCATAAAGCCGACTTCCAAATTTTTTTGCCATTTCTACATTATAGTTATTATAGTACCTATGTAAGGTCCAACCGGAACTTGATACGATTACCTTTATCCTAGATTCAAAGGCCGCTGTATACATAGCAGTATGCCCACCCAGAGAATGCCCTATAATACCAATACGTTCCGGATCAACATCCTTTCTCGATTGCAAAAAATCAATACAGCGAACATTATCGAATATACCCTTCATAATACCTGATTCATAACGATCTTTATCAAAATCATAATTTACCTGATCTCCGAAACCTGGATAGTCTGGCGCAATAACGATATATCCTCTTTCTGCTAATTCCTTTCCATAACCTCTGTTACGGAGTGGCCCCTGATCATCTACAATCTTTTTTCCAAGATCACCTGTTGGTTGACATGCAATAATAGCCGGATACTTTTTCCTTTTCTCTTTTTCTGTAGGAATATATAAATAAGCCGTTACACTCTCATTTTTTGCAACCGTAAATTGGATATTATATCGCGTATAAAAACGGGTAACCAAACTATCCTTTATGATAGTATTGAAAGGTGGTAGTTTTGGGATTTTAGAATCAAACGGGGGCATATCAGGATCGCCGGGGAACTTACCAAAAAGCGCCTGCATACTGTCTATGATCTGTCCACGTTTAATTTGCCAGTCGAAGAGTGTCTTTACGGGAACTATCTCATCTTTGGAATTGGTATAAGTAAGTAAACTTTGCCCTCCGGCTGGTTTAGCAATAAACAAAGAAAAACCGGCAATTATTATTATCAGGAAGAATTTGATCTTCATTAGTTGAGTTTATAGATTTAGAATTTCTTTGCTTTCCAGCGCGGATATTTCATTTCCTGTGCTAATGATAAATATTTTTTATCCTTCAATAAATGAACTAATGCAAAATAGTGCAAATAAATATTCTACTCGAAAGCCTGTTTGGCCGATAGCTCGTTTATTTCACCTTCATTTAACGCCCGGTTGTAAAGCCGAACTTCACGCATACGGCCATTGAAATAATCATTAGGACCGAATCCTATCTTTACCGGCAATTCACTGTTAAAATTAAATTTCACTGAATCCGGTATTGGGGTTTCACTGACCAATTTACCATAGCTAATGAAACGTTAGTCAGCAGAATTAATATAAATGCAGGAAAAATCAGTTTC
>CAZFGP010000273.1:0-2888 GCA_964518685.1 uncultured Terrimonas sp. | reverse complement strand
TTTAAATTTAAATAAAACTAAACGGTAGTGTTGCACTTATTTGTTGAACACAGCATGTGCTTATTTTGCGACTTTATCCCAGCCTCGCTTTTCGCTTAAATCCTGTATTAACAAGATAAATCCCCAATAGGGTAACGGCGGTTCCCATTGCTATTATTAAAGTTAGCTTTTCATGATTAAGTAGTGCACCAATTATTACTGCAACGATAGGATTAACATACGCGTATATGGATACCTGTTGGGCTGGCAGTCTTTTCAAAGCATAAACGAAAGCGGAATAAGTAATTAAACTTCCTACAAAAACCAAATAGAGAATCGCATACCATACCTGACTACCTGTGCCCGATAAAGGAGTGTATTGCCCGGTAAAACGGGCGATGGTAAGCAGCACTGCGCCGCCAAGAAACATTTGCCAGCCTATACTAAAATAAGGATTAACATGTGTAGCCTGTCTGACTGTGAAAATGGTTCCAAAAGCCCATATCACCGATGCTATGAGGTTTAATACTATGCCTATTGAGAAGGTGGAATTCAAAAGATCCTGAATATAATCTGAAAAAATAATCAGAATGCCCCCGATACCAAGCAATAGCCCTATTACAGTCATGGTATTGAGTTTGGTTTCTTTAAACACAAAAGTGCTTATTACCGCTATCCACAGCGGTGAGGATGCCCCAATAACAGCTCCCAGCCCACTGGGAATAAATTTCATTGACCAGGTGCTGAATCCATTGTTAATAACTATCATCAGCAGACTCATCCAGCCGAACTGAATAAACTGTTTTCGGGTGGGCAGTTTAAATCCTTTGATGAAAAAATATCCTAAAAACAGGGAACCTGCCATAAACTGACGTAAGCCTGCCAGTTGAAGCGCCGGCATATATTGCACTCCTTTTTTTGAAGCCAGCCAGGTGGTACCCCAAAAAAAACAAACTACTGCTACCGCAAGAGCGGCCCTTGTCCGATCACTTTGATTACGCAGGTAAACCGGCTCTATTAGACTTTTCGCCCTGCCATATATATCATAGATATAATTTTTCATATGTAACGCCAGTGTTATAGCGTATTTAAGTTTTATGAAAGATTAAATATGACAAGCCTAATGATACCTCCTCTCATAATTTTGGAGTATCACCAATGGAAAATCAATGTCGAAAATGCCTTTGCCCGGTAATGACCATTGCCAGATTATTTTGCGCGCAATAATCTATGGAATCCTTATCCCGGATGGAGCCTCCAGGTTGGATAAAAGCAGTAATACCTGCCTCATGTCCTAACTGAACACAATCGTTAAATGGGAAAAACGCATCCGATGCAAGAACAGCTCCATGCAAATCAAATTGAAACTGACCTGCTTTCTCTATTGCCTGCCGTAAAGCATCTATTCTGCTGGTTTGTCCACAGCCCTTACCCAATAATTGTTTGTTCTTTACTAAGGCTATGGCATTGGATTTTAAATGTTTACAAATCAGGTTTGCAAATATCATATCTTCTTTTTCTGTAGGGTTGGATTCCCTTCCTCCGGTTTCTTTCCATTCGGTATAATTACCCTGGTCTGCGTCCTGCGACAGAACTCCGTTTAAAATACTTTTATATTGATGAGAAGCCAATTGACGGTTTTTCAGCTGTAGCAGAATCCGGTTCTTTTTGCTCTGCAAAACAGATAGGGCATCTGCATCAAAATTTTCTGCAATTAACACTTCAAAAAATATTTCCTGAATAGCCTCGGCCGTAGTCTTGTCCACCGGCCCGTTACAAACCAGCACCCCCCCAAAAGCACTCTCCGGGTCTCCGGCCAATGCAGCATCCCAGGCGTCTTTAATGATATCTCTTACAGCTATTCCACAAACATTGGTGTGTTTTATTATGGCAAAAACTGCTTCCGATGAAGAAGAACTCCTGTTATAAGACGGGAATTCTCTGATTAGCTGCACTGCGGCATCCACATCTACCAAATTGTTATATGACAGTTCCTTGCCTTGCAACTTATCAAAGACCTCCGAAATGTTTCCATAAAAAACTCCTTTTTGATGGGGGTTTTCACCATATCTCAACACCTGTTCGCGTCCACCCGTGTTCATTAACACTCGCGACGGATTAAAATAATTACTGATGGCAATATCATAATGAGTGACAATTTCAAAAGCCCTTGCCGCAAAAGAGCGACGTTGATCTGTATTGGTTTCTCCGTTTTGTGAAGAAAGCAATGTTACCAATGGTTCGTAATCATCCTTTGCAGCTACAACCAACACGTCTTTAAAGTTTTTCGCCGCGGCTCGAATCATGGAAGGGCCTCCGATATCAATTTTTTCGATAATCATCCTGCCTGCTTCTTCAGGACTCCCATTAAATGAATCGGATTGTGCCTGAGCCAGGGTTTCTTCGAAAGGATACAGATCTACAATAACCAAATCTATTTGGGGAATATTATAGTCTTTCATCTCTGTCAAATCCTGTTGTACATCCCGTCTTCCAAGAATACCCCCAAAAACCACCGGATGGAGCGTTTTTACCCTGCCTCCTAAAATTGACGGATAGGAAGTAAGTTTTTCCACAGGCACACAGGGAATTTGGAGTTTTTCAATAAATTGCTGCGTTCCTCCGGTAGAATACAGGATCACTCCAAGACGATGGAGTTCTTTAACCACAGGCTCAAGCCCATCTTTATTAAAAACGGAAATCAGTGCAGAACGAATCTTCTTTTGCATAAAATATCATTGGATACACCCATTAGAGGTATTTTTTACCCTGAGAGTGAAGTTATAAATCTAATATAAAGGCTCCTTCTTCCACCACGGAATGGCGCCGCAAATGTAAACTATCGCATTCATTTTTCCATTGCCGTATTTTCCAAGCCGGACAGGAGGCGTCAAAAACGTATTGCCGGC
>CAZFGP010000272.1:0-2897 GCA_964518685.1 uncultured Terrimonas sp. | reverse complement strand
TCAGCCATAAAATACAATTATACTAATTTGATATACGCATATACCACAGGCACATCCGTGCATTCGTGGCATAGAAAAAATACGATGCAGTTAAACAGCAGCCCCTATTTTGCTCCTATCATTCTTTATTAATTGATTACCGGGCTGAATACTTCTTAATTTGCTCAACTAAAGCAGGTTCATAGTTTTCTTTATTAGGGAACGCCATATTTATTAAGGCAAAAAAAACCGGAGTGCTCGCACTCCGGTTTTAAGCATTTACCAGGGTTTATTCGTTCCCCTCAGTAACCACATCTTACTCCATTGGGTATCCTCACCAGGCTCCAACCGGGTAATTGCATCAGCTACATTTGTGCTGTTTAGATTCTTCTCTGCATCAGGGTATATGAAACGAACCGGAATTTTTTTACCATTACTTCCAAGGATCACATTTGCCCCCAGGTCAGGCAGGCCGGTTCTGCGCCAGTCAAACCAAAATTCAGGAGTCATAAAACAAGCCAGCCATTTCTGAGTCATCAGCTGATTAAGTTTTTCAGTATCATCTGCACCTGTAAATGAAGTGGTAAGATTATTCAGAAAACTACTTTCATTCCAGGCTACAATATTGTCCGTACCGGGGTCATACACCTTGTTGCTGCCATCGGCAATATTATATTGACGCATACTGGCAACTATTCCCGCCTGATAATAGTCAACTGCATTCCCGCCACTTAACCACCCCTTCAGATGAGCTTCAGACAAAACAAAACAGAGTTCGGCATAACTCATAAAAACCGATTTCACCAATGGGTTTGCATTCTGCGCATAGATATCTCCCAGATAAGAAACTCCGGGATTAGCCGCTAAATCGGTATAGATAGCCGGGTTCAACGCCTTTATGGCATTAAAATCAACTCCCGTAGCCAGGTTATATAAGTTAGGATCCTGCAAAGCTGACGGTAAACCAACATATCTGCGCGTATTCAATTCGCTCTGATTGGGAGTGGATGTAGGAACATTTCTGATGATCTGCCCATCAGGAAGTCTCGAGTATTCGGGAGATGCATCGCTGATTCTCAATTGTGCATCCACAGGCCGAATAAAGGTGGTTAACCTTGGATCTCTTCCATCAACCATAGCATTCACAAAAGTGGCGCATGGTTTACGACGATAAAATTCCGACCGGTTGGTGTGCCACAAAGGACCGCCATACCAGGAATTGTCCGACGCACTGCCGATAAATGAAATAGCGGCGTTATCATTATTGGAAGTAAAAATGGGATTTGCAGAGCTATTGCTAACAATAGCATTAAACTCCGCTTTAACGTCTAACCCTGCACTACTCATATCGGAAACCTTCTCCGATAATCTCAATAAATATCTCAATCGGAGGGAATTAGCAAATTTTCTCCACTTCATAATATCTCCCTGGAATAGAATGTCACTCGCAGATGCCCCGTCAACAGAGGATACCGAAGCCAGCAAATCATTAGCTGACTTTAAATCATCAATTATACCTTTAAAGATATTCTTTTGATCATCGTATACAGGGGTAAAGTTACCCTTTTCTGCCTGCATGGCTTCCGAATAAGGAATATCACCATGTAATGAAGTCAGGAAGCCGTACCAAAAACTGCGCATAATCTGTCCTGCTGCAGTGTAAAATTTCTGATTATTTTCAACCTTTTCCAATCCTGCGTTATCAATGAGATACTGGCTGTTTTTAATTCTTAAAAATGGAGAGCCAAAGTCCTTAGGCGTCCATATAAAAGTGTTTGGACCCTGAAAGTCAATATAGTCTCTCTGAAGATATTGCATCGCTTCAGAAATCGTCCATCCTCCCGGATAGGCGTACTCATAAATATAATCTTTGGCGGTACCCGAAAGAACAGAGGTTAATACGTACTTAATATTGATTTCATTTGCATTTAACTGGTTGGGACTTTTATTAATCTCAGACAAATCCTGGCAGGAGGTAATCATCAGCACTGATGCCGCCATCAAACCTATTATTCTTAATTTTAAACCACTATTTATAGAAATAATATTTCTCATATTTTGTTATTTTAGAATGATACATTAAGCTTTAAACCCACAGGCATGATAATCGGAGAGGCATTCCAAAGACTCCAGCCTTGCTGTGTTACTCCTGACAGTGGATTACTATTGAAGATGGATTCAGGATCCTGATTATTTTTATTGGCGGCAAATAACACAAGATTCTTCATAAATGCCGCTACACTTATTTTTTGAACAAACATTTTATGTGCCAACGCCTCCGGCAATGCATAGGAAATAGCTAACTCTCTAAGTTTTACAAAGGAGCCATCATAGAACCATTTGTATCGCATTGCTGCATCCCAATACCCCCCCGATGGTTGAAAAATATCATAAGCCTTAACATATTTCGTTCCGGGGCCACCAAAGTTTTCAATATAGCCCCCTGCTCCATCGGAAATTACACCAGGGAAAAATGATCCTTCATATACGCCATTTGGATAGAGAAACCCACCCAGGTCCTGCGTTCTTCCACCCACCCAGGTATCCTTTTGATAAATTTCAGGATGAGACTTAATTTCATTAGCCAACGCATTATTATCTCCATTAAAAGAATTATTACTAAGTATCCCTGTGAACGTGCTTGAGTTGGCATTATCATGAAAATATTCCACTTTACCCGCTCTGGCCAATCGCAACATGGTTTGATCGTAATAGGTACCTCCCTGCCTCCAGTCAAAACTCATTGATATCGAAATATTCTTATAGGAAACCTCTGTTTGCAAGCCCACCATAAAATCATGCAAAAAATTACCCACCTTCACTAAACCCGCATCACTATTATCTCTTTGTAGTTTCCCGTTTGAATTTCAGACCTCCTTACCTCGATGTTGCAATAAAGTGTTTGTTCGCAAAGTAAT
>CAZFGP010000271.1:0-2905 GCA_964518685.1 uncultured Terrimonas sp. | reverse complement strand
TAGATTCCATGCTTCAGATCACAAAACCTGATTTCATTCAGGTAGATTGTAAAGGTCACCCGGGTATTTCCAGTTATCCAACAAAAGTGGGCAACGCAGCACCGGCTATGGATAAAGATATTTTACGGTTATGGCGGGAGGTGACCAGAAAATACAACATTCCGCTATATGTGCATTATTCCGGTATTTGGGATACCGAAGCCATTAGGAAACATCCGGGCTGGGCGCGCATCAATGCTGATGGGAAAGCCGACCCTAATGCCAATTCTTTATTTGGTGGGTACAAGGACTCGCTGCTGATTTCTCAGATTAAGGAACTGGCCACTACCTATCAGCTTGATGGTATTTGGGTGGATGGAGATTGCTGGATGCTGGGTCCGGATTATGCCCCTCAGGCTTTAAAAGCATTTCAAAAACAATACGGAAAAATTCCAGTTCCCAAAAAAGCCGGGCAACCCGGATATTTCGAATGGATGGAATTTCATCGGAAGTCTTATAAAAACTATATCAGAGACTATGCCAATGCGGTGCATGCCATTGCACCTCACTTTAAGGTTACCAGCAACTGGTCTTTTTCCAGTATGATGCCCGAACCGGTGGATGATATACCGGTAGATTATTTATCGGGTGATGTTGCCGGAAGCAATGGCGTGTACAGTTCGGCATTTCAAAGCCGGTGCCTGGCGTTTCAGGGGAAGCCATGGGATCTGATGTCGTGGTCCTTTGCATGGAAAAATCAGTCGAAGGCTACCAAGTCTACTGTGCAATTACAGCAGGAAGCTGCTGAAGTGCTGGCGCAGGGCGGCGGTTTTCAAACCTATTGGCAGCAAAACAGAGATGGTTCGCCAGAACCCCAGCGTTTTAGAGAGATGGCAGAACTCATTGAATTTTGCCGTCAGAGAAAGCCATATACCTTTCAGGGAAAAACGATCCCTCAGATCGGATTGTTATACTCCACCTATGCCTGGCGACGCTATGAAACTGCCGGTTTGTATTCTTCGCATAACCAGAACCGTATTACAGGGGTACTCAACCTTTTATTAGATAGCCGTTTACCCGTAGATATTCTGATGGATCATCAGTTGGAAGAGAGAATGAGAACTTATCCCTTACTGATTGTACCGGAGTGGAAACAAATGGATCCTGTGATCAACGAGCAATTAAAGAAGTATGTTAATAATGGAGGCAAACTGGTGGTGATTGGTGCCGAGGCTGTAGCAGCATTTTCAAAAGAATTGCAGGTTCAGCTAACCGATACTGTAAGAAAAAACTTTGGCTTATTTGCCGGGTTTGATGACCAGATTATGTTAACCCATACCAATTACCAGTCCTTCCGTGCCGGTGCCAACGTTGAGGTAATCGGAAGGCAGTTGACGGCGGACGACTGGCGGTTTTCCACGCCCAACCATTTGGCTTCGGTTGCCGCTTACGGTAAAGGAAAGATAGCAGGGATTTATTTCGATATGGGCGATTTTTACGATAATAATCAAAATGAACTCTCTTTGAAGCTGATTCAATCAGTAATTGCAGCATTGGATATTGAATTCATTGCAAAGGTCAAAACCAGCAGTAAGGTGCATCAGGCTATCACACAAAACAATGGAAAATTATACGTTCATTTAATCAATACCAATGGCCCGCACAACAACCCCAGAGTGCTGGTGTATAATGAGGTGAACCCGGTGAATGACCTTAGGGTTGAAATCAGAAATATGGTAAAGCCCAAAAATGTACGGCTTCAGCCGGGTAACCGGGAAATACCTTTTACCTATGACGATGATAAGATTTTTATATCGGTTAAACAATTAGAAGTATATGAAATTATAGAAGTGGATTAATGGAGCGACTGATTTATCGGCAGTTGCCCGGCTTTTATCTTTCTTTGGTGTTGTCGGTTTGGACTACACATTCAAACATCCTCGAAAGCCTCTTGCTGCATAATAAGATTCAGCTCCATTGTGATAGGTGAAAACATGTCCGTATCTCCAATCTCCGAAAATTGCGCCACCAAGATTTCTGATGCCATTGGGTGTCTCAAGCCAACTTGAAGTCCTGGTGTCAAAGCGACCAACTTGTTGAAGCGCTCTGTACTGCGTTTCAGATAATAGGTTGATACCAATTTCCGATGCCATATTAATGGCGCTGTTTTTAGGCTTATGCTCTTTCCTTGATTCGAGCGCTTTATGATCGTAACAGATACTTCTTCGTCCTCTGGGGCTTTCTTCTGAGCAGTCAAAAAAGATATATTCGTCAGTTATTTTTTTGTAAGCCACAACATCCGGTTCTCCACCGGTATCTTCCATTGCCTGTAATATTGCTAATTTTTCCGGATTAGCCTTAAGTTTAGCTTCCACCTTTTCCCATTCCATGTTTTTATGCCGAACAACAAATTTCTCAAACCGGGTCTTTAGCGTTTTAATGAGTTCCATGCTTTGTTTTTCAGATATTTTACTACGATTATCTCTTGCCATTTATTAGAATTTTAAAATCGGTTTAATCGTCAGATAGACTTTTGAAGTTAAAGCTAAAGTATTATCGGCAGACTGAATTCTATGTTCCCTCTGCCAGGTTCCGCTGCATATCACAAATGAGCCTCATTGTTATTTCTTACGGTTTTTATTGCATTGGAAAATTAGTTTTCTGTTGCACTGGAAAGTTTTATCTCGGTTATTTTGATTTCTAATGTGGCTGTTCGGGTGTCGCTAACCCTCCCATTTTTATCTCTTAAGGAGGTAAAATCGTTAGAAAACACATTTAATCTTTTTTAGAGTTAGGTTATACACTCCGGCTTTCTGTTATTGCAATATCAGTTCCACTACCGGGATATCGTAAGGTGGTTTCAGTTTGGGAAGTGATATCACGATATTATCCGGTTGGCTATCGCTTTCCTTGTACAAAAGTTCTG
>CAZFGP010000270.1:0-2923 GCA_964518685.1 uncultured Terrimonas sp. | reverse complement strand
GCACAAAAAAACTGGAATCTGGGAAGGGAAATCGTTTTTGTAGCCTATCAATTCACTTCGGTTGCCTTCATCGTCTGGCTCGCGCACTATTGGATAGTACACGAGGGTAATAGGGAAGAGAGTTTTTCGCTGTTGAAAATGATGTTTGTCGTTTGGACTACCGGTTTCCTGCCTTATATATTGGTTTCCCTGACCAGGCATATTCTGCTTTTGAGGAAAAGGTTGAAGGTTGCCAGTCAAATTAATGAGAATCTGGAACTTAATCCCGTAAAACAACCTGCCATCATTCCTGCTTACCTGCACATTGCAGATGAAAAGATTCCGATAATTTCAGATGGTGATTTCCTCTTTTTGGAGAGCCGGGGTAATTATTTACACTTATTCTGTGAAGGTGGAGATGAGGTCAGGGAGTTCAGAATCAGAGAAACCATCAGAAAATTCAGAGAACATAATGCTGGTTTCCCAAATCTTTTTCACAGTCATCGTGCCTTCGTCGTGAATCTGGACAAAATTATCCGTATGGAAGGTAATGCCGCCGGGTATTTTCTTCATGTCCATCCTAAACTTCACAAAGTTCCTGTTTCAAGGTCGCACATAGAAGAGTTGCGCGCGCTGTTTCCGGTTGGTTCCCTGCAAAAAGCAACAAATGGCGATTCGTTATAACGAAACGTTCCCTATCTATTTCCTCCTTGCATGAATGACCAGATTTTTCGAAATCATATTTTTAGATGAAGCATTTGACTTTTTAAAAAAGGGGTTGGAGCGAACTTCGCGGTTCAAGCCTAAACGTTGGACATTATTATTTAGTAAATTGATCTAAAGCCGGTTGTATAAGTCTTGGATAAAAATCTGACTTTCAGGATGCTATTTATCCCAAACCTTGTTTTTCATCCCACAACCTCATTGGTTATTTCCAAAACGGCAACAAAAGCCTCTATTTTCGTTTTATCCATTTTTTTGGCAATCAAGGTCAATTAAAATGAAATTGTAGCCGCCACCTATTTATGAAAAATCGGACTTATGTTCAAATACATTATCGGGTTTATTTTTATGCCCTTTCTATACCAGAGCGCCTATGCTCAGGATATGGGTTCCATAACAAAACAAAAACCCTTTAAAATTAATGGAAGCCTATCTGTTGGAGCCGGATTCTATTCTGCTTCCGGTATAGCCAACCGGCGTCAGCCCTTTAGCTGGAATTTGATGGGATCGCCGATTGTTTCTATTTATGGCATTACCTTTCCTTTTTCGTTTATGGTCAGCGACCAGGAACGGAATTTTTCACAACCTTTCAATCAGTACGGGGTAAGCCCTTATTACAAATGGATAACTCTCCACGCCGGATACCGGAATGTGCATTTTTCAGATTACACCCTTGCCGGAGCCAATTTCTTAGGTGGCGGAATAGAATTGAATCCTGGAAAATTCCGGTTTGGTTTTATTTCTGGACGATTCAACAGGGCTGTTAACGAAGACAGTATCTCAGGCTTAGGATATCTGGGATATATCCGTCCGGTTTACAAACGCACCGGATACGCTGCTAAGATAGGTGTAGGCAGCAACAACCACTATCTGGATTTCATTGCTTTTAAAGCAAAAGACGATATTCATTCCATTGCCCCTGTTTCGCCGGAATCTTTGGTAACGCCCGAAGAAAATGTTGCCTTAGGCGTTAAAAGCCATTTGTCTTTTTTGCAGAATAAACTGATTTTTGATTTTGATGCGGGAGGAAGTCTTTTTACTAAAGATTCCCGGATGGAAAAATTTACCGATTCTTCCGGCTTTCCCCTGATGAAATGGGCAGGCGATCTTATCAACCTCAATTCATCAAGCGAATTCAGCAAGGCGGTTACCACTTCTCTGGGATACAACTTCGGAGTGGGAAGTCTTACCGGCAAATACCAGCGGGTGGATCCCGGGTACCGGTCGTTGGGAGCTTATTATTTTCAGGAGGATGTAGAACAGTTTACCATCTCGCCTTCGTTCTCCATGTTGAAAGGAAAGATATACCTGAGCCTCTCCGGCGGATTAAGCCACGACAATCTGAACAACAAAAAATACGCTACTACAAAAAGAAGTATTTATGCGGCGAATGTCAATATTTCTGCCGGCAAGAAAGTCAATATCGGATTGGACTATTCCAATTTCGGGGTGAATCAGCGAAAAGGTATTGGAGATTATTTTGACGACTCCACTGCCATGAGCGCCATTAATGCGAGTTATGGAACAGTCGTGAGTTACAGGACGGCTTCTTCAGACAATTCCATAACACACCAGATTGCCGCGAGCGCTAACTATCAAAATACCAACGACCTGAACCGTTTTACAGAGGAATATACCAACGCCCATACCTTCATTGCCTCCTTAAACTATAACTTATCGTTAGTTCCGGTTAAAGCCAATGCAAACGCAGGTATAACTTATAATAACACTGAGGTATATACGGGTACCATCACCAATATCAGTCCATTCTTAAGATTGAGTAAAACGCTTTTGGAAAATAAACTGAGGTTGTCCTTGTCCGAAAATGTTCAGCTAAGACAAAGCGACGGCCTGGGCGACGGTTACACTTCCAACACCGGTCTGGCGGTCAGTTATACCATCAGCAAACACACCATAGGTATTACAGGAGGGTATTTAACGAACAAATATAAAATTGGAACATCGGGTGGCGCTGCCGCCAAAAATTTCTCCGAAATCAGATCAAACATCAGTTATTCTTTCCACTTCTAACAGGATATAGCTATGAAAAAACTTTGGGTATTTATTATCATACTTTCAATCTCCGGCCATCTGCGGGCGCAGACCAATCTTGTAGATATTACCACTACCATTACCGGTGGAAACCAGATATCTGCCCAGTTAAATGACATCAACCTGTTAGCTGACAGAACATTGGTGACCATCCGGAATATTTCTCAGA
>CAZFGP010000269.1:0-2947 GCA_964518685.1 uncultured Terrimonas sp. | reverse complement strand
ACCACCCCGCGCAATTGCCATTCAACCAGTCGGGTAAACCGCATTCATTTGTAATATTAATAAATTCTTTACCCGCTGCATTATGAAATAATTCAGGTTTTCCCCATTTATGAATGAGTAAATCCGGATACCCATCATTATCATAATCGCCCCAAACAGCCCCCATAGAAACCCCGGTACCCGTCTTGTTCACATCCATTATGTTTTCCATGGATGTCATTTCTTCAAATGAACCATTACCCAGATTTCTGTACAATGCATTTTTACATCCGATACAACTATTTGTAAAGTAAAGATCATCCCATCCGTCTTTATCAAAATCAACAACTGATACAGAAGCACCCATAGCTGCAATTAATGGCTGAATGTTCCTGAGCTGTGGATCTAGTTCGGGAGATTGATGCCGAAAATTAATTTTTACTTCCTGATTAACAGGCTGAAGATAGAAACCATATTCCTTTAAGGCAAGGTCTTTTTTCAATACCACCTTGCCAGTACGGAAAAAAAGTTGATCCGGCGGAATTGCTGCTCCAATCAACAGTAGTATAAATATTATTGATATTATGATTCGCGTATTCTTTCTCTTTCTCATAAAATTGATCTGAACAGGTGTTTATTAACTGAATAATTCAACCCATGAATCCTCTGGTGCGTCTTACTGCTCTTCAGAAAAATTCAGATTAAACAATGAATTGGCTTTGAGTAACTTTATATAAAAATATACTGTATAAAGATAAAACAACTATATCATTCCTGTAAAGTAAATAATGGAAAATAAATCCTCAAATTTCAGCGCCTGGAAATATGCGTTTCAGCATTTTTATGTGAAAGAAACAAGCTAACTCCAGATGAAAAAATTTTGACAAAGAAATTTATAAAGCGTCTCTATCTTAAAGATAATTCTTGTATTTTTATCAATTTGGAATGTTATTCTATCAGCAAAAACAATCCATATAGATACCCTAATAAATGCACAATTAAAATTATCATAATCAATGGTAAAGAGACTCTTTTTAAAAACACATTATTCCAAAAATCAGGCAAGAACAAAACTGGCTATATTACTTTATTTCCTATTATTTATTGTCTCAGTTTCTTTTGGCAATGACCTGTACATCGGGAAATCAGAGGCCAATATAACTCCTGTATTGCCGGTAGCGCTGGATGGACAGTTTCACCTCAGGATTGCAGAAACTGCCAGAACGCCCTTATTAGCTAATGTATTGGTGCTTGAATCCCGTAATGGAAATAAAATAATTGACCAGGCTGTATTTGTGGCCTGCGACCTGGTGGGGATCCCATTATTGTTAACAGAGATGGTACGTCAGGAAGTGAGGAAAAAGATTCCTGAATTGGAGGCAAGTAAGATCATTTTAAGCGCTACGCATACCCATACCGGACCGGTTACTGTAAGGGTTCCTTCCTGGGGGTATAACATTCCGAAGGAAGGGGTATCACAACCGGAAGATTACCAAAAATTGTTTACTCATAACGTTACTGAAGCCATAGTTAGCGCATGGAAAGCAAGAAAACCCGGAAGTGTAACCTGGGGGCAGACCTATGCCAATGTTGGACGCAATCGCCGTGCCATATATGAATGGGGCCAGAACCACAAATCAGACAATCGCACCTCCATTTATTTGGATGGTACGGCAAGGATGTATGGTAATACCAATATGCCGGAATTTAGGAGCCTGGAAGGGTACGAAGATCATGATGTGAATACACTATTTTTCTGGGAAAAATCGGGGAAATTAATCGCAACCAGTGTTCAGCTGGCATGCCCCTCTCAAGAGGTGGAGGGCGACAGTGCCGTGGATGCGGATTTCTGGCATGCAGTTAGAACGGCATTAAAACAACACTTTGGAGCAGATTTGGTAATTATGGGATGGTGCGGAGCCTCCGGTGATCAGTCGCCACATTTGATGTATGGAAGAAAGGCGGAAGAACGGATGCGAAAACTTCAGCATTTAAACCGTATTGATGCTATCGCAAAACAAATCGTAAAAGCGGTGGTAGAATCCTATGAGATTGTAAAGAATGACCGCTATACTGATGTGCAACTTGGTCATACCAGGGAAGTGTTGCAATTGCCGATGAGAATGGTAACGAAAGAGGAATATGAGGATTCAAAACGGGTAGTTAAAGAGACTGCAGATCAGATTGCAGCCGATCCTAAAATGAAGGATAAAATATTGGCGAAAATGACCTGGTATAATGCTGTTGTGCAACGTTATGAGATGCAAAAGACCAATCCTGCTCCCACCTATGATGCCGAAATACATGTGGTGCGACTGGGGGATATCGTAATATGCACTAACCCGTTTGAACTTTTTACTGATTATGGAATCCGAATGCAGGCTCGTAGTAAAGCGCTGCAAACCTTTACCATACAGCTTGCAGGCCCCGGCACGTACCTGCCTACAGCAAAAGCAGTAGAGGGTGGCAGCTACAGCGCTATAGTACAAAGTAACCAGGTGGGACCTGAAGGTGGACAGGTATTGGTGATCGAGACAGTGAAACATATTGATTTTCTTTGGCAGGAGGAAAAAAAATAATTGCGACATTATTCAGTTCGTAAAAAACTTCTTCTTGATGTTTTATGGGAATTGAAAAACGATACCGTAAAAGGTGAAATAGGTTTTGGCAGACAACTTCATATTGATATGGAGGTTGAAATCTTACCTTCAGAACTCCTAATCTTTTGCAAATTAAAAGTCCGGTATTAAATTGAAGATATACCTTTTTATACTAAAACCATTTTACCGCGGAGAACGCTAAGTTTTTCGCGAAGGTCGCAGAGATTCTTTGTTTTCCACTTCGCGCTCTTGGCGTTTTCCTACTTGGCGCACTTTGCGGTTACAAAAGCTACAGACATAAAGTTGTTAGATTGAGTATTTATTATAATACCTGGCTAAATTCTTTTTTCTTTTTTATTCTGCGAATG
>CAZFGP010000268.1:0-2996 GCA_964518685.1 uncultured Terrimonas sp. | reverse complement strand
CCCCAACTTCGTACCCTTATCAGGAGCGGATTGATTAATATTATTGAAAAGGGGAAATATTGCAGACACAACTTCCGAAACGAATACGTCATTGGAAATATTTTAGCCGAAGACGGCGCAATCGCTTATTGGACTGCATTGAATCTCCATGGCCTTACCGAGCAATTCCCCAATACCATTTTTGTACAAACGACTATGCAAAAGAAAAGCCAAACAGTATTCGGAGTCCCGTACCAGTTTATAAAGGTCAAGGAGAGTAAAATAACGGGTATTGAGAGAAGAGGCTTTGGCAATCACTCCTATTCTATTACCGATAGAGAAAAGACCATTATAGATTGTTTTGATTTACCACAATATGCCGGTGAGTTTCCTGGAATTATTCGAGCCTTTGTGAGTAATAATTGGGCTGAGGATAAACTAATCGAATATGCACGGGTCGTCGATA
The DNA here is from genome assembly GCA_964518685.1 of uncultured Terrimonas sp. Taxonomy (GTDB): domain Bacteria; phylum Bacteroidota; class Bacteroidia; order Chitinophagales; family Chitinophagaceae; genus Agriterribacter. The sequence goes on along the minus strand of CAZFGP010000268.1, from coordinate 2,551 downwards.
ATAAAGCTGCTACTAAAAGGATGGGATATCTGAGTGAACTGTTTAGTCTGGCATACACCCAATTTATCGAATTTGCAAAGTCAAAGGTTACAAGAACTATTGCCTTGTTTGATAATGATAGCCCCGATACAGGGCAATATATTACCCAATGGGGATTAAGGTTGAATATAGAGAAGGAAGACCTACTCAATATGAAAAGTTATTAGATGATTCTTCAACGTGAAATATCTCAAAAGGCAAAAGAGTGGAAGGTAGCGGATACCACCGTTGACAAAGATTACGTTTTAGGGCATTTTTTAAACTGTTTTTTCAACTTCGTAAAAAACAGGAATCTCTTTGTATTTAAAGGAGGTACCTGCCTGCGAAAATGCTACTTCTCAGATTACCGTTTCTCAGAAGATTTGGATTTTACGCTGAGAGACGCCGGTTTCCGGGTAAATGAAGAATTTATTTTGAATATCGCACAAGCGTGTTTCGGTCAATCCGGCATTCAATTTCACCTTAATAAATTTGAGAAAAAACGATCTTTGAACGAGGAAAAAGGCTATAAAAGTGTAGTAGCGTTTTGGGGAGCAAATCACAGCCGGAACAAACCTCCGTCTCCCCACGAGCGATGGACTACTAAAATTGAAATAGATATCACCTTTGATGAAGAAATTCTGTTTCCAATAAATCAGATAGAGATTTATCATCCGTATTCAGATCGGGATATGACTTTTGCGAATGCCATACCGGTTTATTCCTTAGAGGAAATTTTAACCGAAAAAGTAAGATCCTTTTTTCAGAGAAGTTATAAGGCGCCGAGAGATTTCTATGATGTTTGGTATTTGTTACAGAACTATGAATTTGCAGATTGGGAAAAAATCAGCCAAATTCTCAAAAAAAATGTGAGCTGAAAAACAAGAAAATCGATCTCCTTTTATTCGAGGATGAAAAAACTTATATAACCGTATCGAAATCATGGGGTCAAAGCATCACCCATCATCTGCCCCCGGAAAAACTGCCCGAATTTGCAGATGTTTGGGCGTTCTTGAAAAGCCATTTATTGGCGAACTGCCTCAGGCCGTTTTTATAACCACGGCTACATCTGATTGCATTCTGTTGTAGGCCAAATTTTATCCCTTTTTTCCATACAACGGTTTTCAAACGATGTCAGAGTTTTACGAGAAATACGATTTTACCATGAAAAACGTAACCGAAAATATCAAAAAGCCGGGAGATGATTTTTGCATTTTGAGTCATAAAAGTTGATATAATTCTCTTTTTTTGTTTCTATTATTCACTAATCTTACTGCATAATAGAAATGAAATGAACTTTTTGGGATTCAGGAAGGAAATGTTTGACCTGGCTTGCTTCAATATCCGGCAGGTATATGCGCTGCAACCTGATTTCGACAGAAACAACCTCACCTGGTGGATCAGAAAAGGCTATCTCATCCGGCTGCGGCAGGGATATTTTGCCTTTGCAGAATATAAAGAGAGAAAGGATTTTGCACTTTATTTTGCCAATCGCATTTACCGGCCTTCGTATATCAGTCTGCATATCGCCCTGGCTTTCTATGGTGTGATACCCGAGTCCGTGGTGCAGATTACCAGTGCCACTTCCTTAAAGACCGCTTCTTTTTCGAACTAATTTGGAGACTATACCTACCGGAATGTGAAAGAAAACCTGATGTTTGGATACGATCTGAAGCCGATGGCAGATAAACGTACCATACAGTTTGCCACGCCTGAAAAAGCGTTGCTCGACCTTTTGTATCTGTATCCGTTTTATAACAATCCAAAAGAAATGGAGGCTTTACGCTTAGATGAAGATTACGTACACGAGGAATTGAAAAAAGAGCTATTGTTCGGATATAATGATATCTTTAAAAGCAAAGCGCTTGACCGCAGGCTTAAGCTGCTTTTGAAAACTTATGGTCTATGATTGACATAGCGCAAATAAAGAATTTCTTTCCTGTGCAGATGCGCGAGAATGTCGTTGTTTACAAATACATGGTGAAGGAATATGTGCAATTGCTGATATTGGATTATCTCTCGACAGCCCGTTTTGACGAACGTAAACGGATGCGGTTTCTTCTTTCCTTTCCCAGTTCCTTCAGACAACGTACTGTGCAGTATGAAGATAGCAGCCATGCTTGCGCGTTCCAAGGGACGTGATTTTTATGATGTAATGTTTTTGTTGGCTCAGACTAAACCTGACTATTATTTTCTGACTAAGCGATGCAATATCCACAACCTGCAGGAACTGAAGAAAGCCACCGGCAAACGTCTCGAAGCTATAGACCTGAAAGTAAAACAAAGGGACTTCGAGCACCTTCTTTTCAATAAGGCCAACAGTGAAAGAATTTTACGGTTTGGTAGTTTCATGGAAGGCCTTACCTGACACCAGCCGACCCCAAACCGCGCAATAGGTTGCTTTTGCCAGATTGGGTTTTTGTATTGAAAACCACTTTTTATAGCCGATGAATATAACAGGTACACATATCAACTACTACCGGGTTTGCCCGAGAAAACTGTGGCTGTTTGCCAACGGCATCAGTATGGAACA
>CAZFGP010000267.1:0-3019 GCA_964518685.1 uncultured Terrimonas sp. | reverse complement strand
CAGACTTGTCACCCAATATTGTGGAAGCCGCAAAACAAGTATTTAATCCTGACGTGTTAACGCTGGGTTTCGCCCGCCGGTTTGTTCCTTATAAAAGGGCAACATTACTGTTGCACGATCCGGAACGATTTATCCAAATACTCACAAATCGTGAACAGCCCGTACAATTAGTCATTGCCGGTAAAGCACCCCCATACGATGAATCAGGAAAGGCATTAATCCGGCAATGGATACAGTTTATTCAACAGCACCAATTATATAACCATGTCATCTTTTTAAGCGACTACGATACGCACATGGCCGAAAACCTTGTACAAGGGGTAGATGTTTGGGTTAATACGCCCCGACGGCCCTGGGAAGCAAGCGGAACCAGCGGTATGAAAGTGCTGGTAAATGGTGGTCTTAATGTATCAACCCTTGATGGATGGTGGGCGGAAGCCTACACACCGGAAGTCGGTTGGGCATTAGGTGATATGCAGGAACAGACGGGGGATGCTTCCGAGGCGGATGCCTTGTATAGTTTGCTTGAGCAGCAGGTGATTCCCGAATTTTATACCCGTAACGAAAAAGGCATGCCGCAAAAATGGATTGAAAAGATGCGTAAAAGCATGGCCACATTAGCGCCCCGCTTTTCGGCTAACCGTACCGTGCGGGAATACTCAGAAAAATATTATCTGCCTTTGGCAGATAATTATTTAAGCCGCACCGCGGATAAAGGCGCACCAGGAAAAAGAATAACCAATATAAAAAGTGAGCTAAGAGCGAAATGGAGTGATATTCATTTTGGCGAAGAAGAAGTGGAAAGTGTTGAAAATGGTTATGCCTTTAAGGTAGATGTGTTTCTAAATGGAATAGACGCGGGCAGCATCTCTGTAGCGCTTTTTGCAGATGGGCAGAATGACTTTTTACCTGAAAAAATTGAAATGCAACCTCTACCGGCTATAGGTGATGAAAATAAACAGCGGTACGAGGCAACAGTTCATACAGCAAGGCCGGCGAGTGATTATACTATACGAATTGTTCCGGCTTATGAAAATATTACGGAGGCCCTGGAAGACAATCTTATTCTTTGGCAACGTTGACTTTTCAGCTAAAAAATAACCACCTCATGCATTCTATTAACCAAAAGGAAATCTAAGTAGTTTATCAACATATAATGGCAAACGAAACAAATATCTTAATTACAAAGGCTTCGGGAGAACTTGTACCCTTTGCTCCTGAAAAACTGATGCGTTCTTTGGCAAAGGCAGGAGCCACACAAGCACAGGCTGAAGAAATTTTAGCATCAGTTAAGCCGCTTCTGCATCGGGGAATTTCGACGAAAACGATCTTCAAGAACGCCTTCAGATTGCTGAAGAAAGTTTCGCCGCCACAAGCGGGTAGATACAAGCTGAAAAATGCGATAATGGAATTAGGTCCGACTGGCTTTCCCTTTGAAAAATATTTTGCTGCTATTCTACAGAACATGGGTTATAGGGTTCAAACGGGAGTTATACTACAAGGCGCCTGTGTAAAACATGAGGTGGACGTGATAGCCGAGAAAGAAAACCAACATGAAATGGTAGAGTGTAAATTCCATCTACAGCAAGGTATTTTCTGCAATGTAAAAATCCCTCTGTATATACATGCCCGTTTTAAAGATTTGCAGGCGGGCTTTGCTAACCGCCCTTCGGGAAATAATATATTACACCAGGGATGGGTGATTACCAATACCAGGTTTACAACCGATGCCATCCAGTATGGAACTTGTGCAGGATTAAAGTTGATTGGTTGGAATTATCCAAATGGCAATGGCCTGAATAATTTAATTGATAAGATGGGTTTGTATCCAATAACGGCGCTTACTTCAATAACTAAAAAGGAAAAACAGACGCTCTTAAGCAATGATATAATTCTCTGTAAGGAAATTATAGATAACCCGGGCGTATTGAAGCAGGCGGCAATTGCTCAGACAAAACATGAAGCTATATTACTGGAAGCGGAGGAGTTATGTAAAAACATTAATCAGATTGCTCAACATGAAACTTTATAAACAACATTAAAATTATACTTAATAAATAAATTATTTATTCACACAAAAATTTAAAATTATGTTTCACAATGGTTATCAATTTTGGGGAATGCACCTTATCTGGTGGTTCATTTGGATTATTATTCTTTTCAGCATTTTTGGGTTTTACGAGCCCGTGCGCAAAACAAGGATAAAAAAAGACAGCCCGCTTGACATTTTGCAAAAACGTTTTGCTTCCGGCGAAATTTCAAAGGATGAGTACATTGAAAACAAGAAAATTTTAGAAGAGGATATTAAATCGGCTGGAATGATCGGCCACTGACCCTTATCAGGTTCTGCTTTTAAAATAGCAGAACCTGATCTTTTAATTAAAATATAACTATGAAGCAAGTATCAATAGAGTGCAATTCCAATAACTGGTATGTGATAACCGGCGGCCCAAGTTCCGGTAAAACAACCACCGTAAACATGCTTAGCGAAAGAGGTTATAAAACAACGATTGAACATGCCAGGCACTACATTGACACTATGCATCAGGGTGGACGAACCGTAGAAGAAATCCGAAGCAATCAAAAGAGATTTCAATCAGGCATTCTTGAAATGCAAATTGAACAGGAAGCATCTCTTGCACCGGACGATATAGTCTTTCTCGATAGGGCAATTCCCGATGCCCTTGCCTATTACCGCTTTTTAAATCTTGATGTTGATGAGTTGCTTACTAAAGCATTGGAAACAGCCTACTATAAAAAGATTTTCATTCTGGATTTGCTGCCTTTTGTGAAGGATTATGCCCGTACAGAAGATGAAGAAGCTCAAAAACAATTGCATTCATTATTGGTAGAGGTTTACACATCTTTGTCTTCCCGGGTCATTCATGTGCCTGTATTATTGCCAGAAGAACGGGTAAACTTTATTCTTAAAAATTTATAAAACAAAGAACAAGATTAAAATAACTAATCACTATTGTCCGACTAAAATAGCCTAAAAAAATATAAAAAAGGCAGTTCC
>CAZFGP010000266.1:0-3032 GCA_964518685.1 uncultured Terrimonas sp. | reverse complement strand
TGACAAGCCGCACAATTTTGAATAAAAACCAGGTGTCCCGAATCTGTTGTTAGTAATTTATCCTGTGCCGCTGCCTCATATTTCCTTACCCGCTCGTTTATCTCCTGTTCTTTATCAGGATCAATGGCATCTACGTTTGCCGTCAATCTCTCATATACTCTTTTTTGTGAGAGAGTAAGCCCAAGCATAATCCGCTCCTTTGTTTTAGGATTAAGAAGAACTCTGGGATAAAAATTATTGTTCTGCACCTGCGTAAAGAGAATATCTTTCCCCTCGCCGGTAGCTGCCAAATTCAAAGCAATCACAGATTGTAATTCAGGAGATGCATTTTTTACAGACCTCAGAACATCGTTCACTGTTTTTGCCGGGAATTCTCCCAACATTTGTGCAATCGCCACCTTAAGCGCCCCATTAGCTTCACTATTATTTAATAACTCACGAACAATACTTAGCCCTTCTTTTGAATCTATACGCAACAATGCCCTTGCCGCCGCAACTTTCAACGCAACAAGCCGTTTATTAACTTCTGCTTGTCCGGACGGAATCAGATCAGAGGTCTTTATATCTTTCAAAAACAATTTTAAGGAAGGAGCGGCAGTTTCAATCCTATAATGTCCCGCCAATTCAGAAGCAAAGATTTGCATCTCAATAGCAGCACCCTTTTCTTCTTTCTCATATTTTGTCTGCTGTAACACAGATTCGGCGATAGACTTTCCCCAGGATTCCAACTTCCGGTTGGCGCCCGTCCCTCTTTGTGCCAGACCCTGCTGCAGCCCATAAAAGATGGGCATATTTACACTATCCGGATACCCCGATAGCATAGCGGTTTGCACTACCGAATCTATCCTTTCGGTTGGTATATAGCGAACCATATGCTTAAACATAAGAGGTTTATCTGCCTCCGTATCCCGAAAGCGGATTACATATTGCAACAGAAATTTCGCTGCTTCACTTGTGGGCACATCAGTTAGCACGTCACTGATAAATCCTGCTTCACGGGCCTCCCAGCTGCGGGTAGTAATCTCTTTCATCAGCGCATCATTGCGCAACATATCCCTAAGGTTTAATCTCAGGGTGTACAGCAGATGGGTTTCTTCCGGAGCTGTTTTCTTTCTCCATTCTAAAGCCAGTTTCACTGAATTCATTGTTGGATACCGGCCTAACAATCCTGCCGCTGCTCTTCTTACATGAGGGTCGGAGTCCTGCAAACCGGCTTCAACCATCGGGAAAAAGTTTTCAGCATTAGGGTCTCTTTCAGCTATTATGCGGAAAGCGTGCAGGCGAATAAGCGGTTCCTTATGGCGGGCTGCATGCTGCAAGTCTGCTAATCCCAAGCCCCCCAATCGCTGTAAAACCCATAAAGCATGAACAAACTGTCGGGCGCTTGTTTTGGTGTTTTTTATTACCGACTTAACCGGTTCCACAGCGCTATTGCCTATGCGATCGGCTAATTCATCTGAAGCAGACATCCTTACAAACATATTTGCCGCATCTAAAGCCTTCAATAACTCTTCCATATTGGCAGCGGCAAGGTCCCTGGTTTTATTTGTCTTCCCTTTATAGGTAATTCTCCATATACGTCCCCTGGTATGATCTCTTTGAGGATGATCAAGCGGAACTTCATAATGTCCGATTATCGGGTTGTAAAAGTCGGCAATATAAATAGCGCCATCCGGGCCCATCTTCACATCAACCGGGCGAAACCACGGGTCTTTACTTAATACAAAGTCTTCCTCTTTTTTCCCTACAGGTGTTGATCCTCTGAAATTGGGCGAATAACGGCAAACCCGGCTGCGAACAACATCTCCTACAAAAAAATTATGTTGAAAATTCTTTGGATACAACACATCTGCATAATATGCAATACCGGCAAGGGCAGTAGCCTCATCCGAAAGTGGCGTCATATCAGGCGCATACCCCATCTTATCTTCTTTACCCCACTGGGGATAATCAGCACCGGAAATCAATTGGTACAAGGGCGAGGTATGACAATCTGTCGAGTAGAGATAGCCCATCTCATCGTACACTAATCCAAACGGATTAATCCGACCATCCGTTGTTTTCTCTACCCTGCTTCCATCCATTCTGAAGCGAAAGGTATTACCAGAAATCATTGAAATAGCATGTCCGTCTGTACCCATTATAGTATCCCGGTTGGTAAAACCATGACAGGCATGAATCCATCCATCGTAACCCCTGACGAAGTTGTTGATCATACCATGCGTATCTCTGGTTTTGAAGGGTCCGAATAACTTTTGTTGTTGGTTAGCCTTCCCGCTACCATCGGAGTCGGAATATTTATAAATGTTGGGGATACTATAAACTACAGCGCCACCACTCACCGGAAGCAGGCCAATCGGAATATTCAGAGTGTCGGAAAAAGTGGTAAACTTATCGGCTTTGCCATCGCCATCCGTATCTTCTAAAACGATTAGCTTGTCTTTTCCTTCACCCGGAGCTGCAGGAAATGGATATTCTGAGGACTGGGTCACCCAGACTCTGCCTCTACTGTCAAACGACAAGTTCATTGGCTTACCTATATCCGGTTCTGAAGCAAAGAGATTAATCTCAAAACCTTCAGGCAGCCTGAACCCCACCCTTTCTTCTTCAGGAGTAAGGGCCTCAGTTATCCTGATATTTGCGGTAAACTTGTCGCCACTATATTCCCGAAGGTCTGTTTCGGAAGATGTTTTGTTTGATCTTTCATCACCACAACCAGATGAAAGCATAAACACAACACAGAACGTCAGCCATCCAATGGAACGATCTTTTTTAAAAATAAACATGCCTAATGGTTTAAGATGCAAATTGATATTTTATTCGCTTGTTGTTTGACACTAAATCTTAATGCTACAGCCCGTTTCCCTTTTCCTCTTTTAAACTTTCAAGCATCTGCCGAATATCCTTTCCGCCTCTAAAGGACACAATAATAGTTACCAATATGTACCAGATAATAACAAGAAAAGAAATAATGGTCCAAATCCAAAATGATATCATAGATTTCTTTTAATTATTTTTTTTAATAATGATCC
>CAZFGP010000265.1:0-3037 GCA_964518685.1 uncultured Terrimonas sp. | reverse complement strand
GCAGAAAACTTTCCGCTGAATGCGGAGGAAATGAGCCTCAAAATAAAGCTCAATTACCTGTTGAAGCGGATGGAATTGAACGAGAATGTTAAACGAAATAGTGTACATATTTCGCTCAATTTTGACCCTTCTGAAGCTCATTTAAGCAAGGAAAAAATGATAAAAATTACCAATGTCTATATGCAGAAATTAGGCTTTGGTGAACAGCCCTATTTGGTCTATCAACACCATGATGCCGGACATCCTCATCTGCATTTGGTAACTACCAATATACAAGCGGACGGTAAGCGGATTGACCTCCATCACCTGGGTATTCGCAAGTCAGAACCGGCCCGTAAGGAAATCGAAAAAATGTTCGGACTGGTAGTAGCAGAAAACCATCAAAGGCAACAGTCCTTCCAGTTGAAACCTGTTGATGTAAGAAAGGTTCAGTATGGCCGCATAGAAACCAAAAGAGCTATCACCAATGTACTTGATGTCGTATTGGATAAATACCATTACACCAGCCTGCCAGAACTAAATGCAGTACTCAGGCAGTACAATATAATGGCTGACCGTGGTAGTGAAAATTCAAAGATTTTTAAGAGCGGCGGACTGGTTTACCGCATCCTAGATGAAGATGGAAAACCAATTGGGGTGCCTATAAAAGCCAGTGATTTTTACCAGAAACCCACACTGAAGTTTTTAGAGAGAAAATATGCCCCGAATGAGGCAAAACGCCAGCCTTTTAAAAGCCGCATCAGGAATGAAATAGACAAGGCATTCATTGGTAAAAAACTCACATTGGATGAGCTGATAAAGCGTCTCGAAAAGAAAGGTATATACACGAGCTTGCGGCAAAACGATATAGGTCTGATATACGGAATCACCTATGTGGACCACCAGACCAAATGCGTTTTTAATGGCAGCACTTTAGGCAAACAATATAGCGCTAAAGCTATTCAGGAAAGATGTTTACAGCAGACTGTCGAACGGCAGGATTTGCTATCGTATCCAGCCGTAAAAACGAATATTGGGTTACAGCCACAGGCTATCTCTGTGGCAGAAACCAAAGCTTACGATAACGGCCTACAGTCCGCTTCCAGGTTCAAAGAATCAGGTAAAATACTGGAAGCACTTATACAACCCGAACGGGCAGCCGATTATATCCCCGGTCAGCTTAAGAAAAAGGGCAGAAAAAAGAAGAAAAAAAAGAACATTTCCAATAACCAATAAAACTTAAAACTATGGCTGTACAGACAGGTGAGAACGAACAGGCGCTGAGAAAGATTCTGGATATGACCAGGCTGATTAGCATCGTTATTTTAGTGATACACTTCTATTATTATTGCTATGGAGCCTTTCTGCAATGGGGATTGAGCAGTACGTTTAGCGACCGGATTTTAGCCAATATTTACCATACGGGAGTATTCAGCAGCTTCGTTAAAAGCAAGCTAATTGCTTTAGGCTTTCTGGCGATTTCGTTGCTCGGAGCCAAAGGCCGGAAAGATGAGAAGCTGAGCTACAAAACGGCTTTTGCCTATATAATTACCGGCTTGTTGTTGTATTTTTTCAGCTACTTATCCCTGTTGCTAAAATTGCCGGTACAGGAAAAGGCAGTGGTTTATATGGGCATTACTTCATTTGGCTTTTTACTGGTGCTTTCCGGAGGGACGCTGCTTTCTCGTATCATTAAAAGTAAGTTCAATAATAAGGACATTTTCAACAAAGAAAATGAAACCTTTCCACAGGAAGAACGCCTTCTAGAAAACGAATATTCCATTAACCTTCCGGCACGGTATCAACTAAAAAATAAAGCCCGAAACAGTTGGATAAATATTATCAATCCTTTTCGTGCCGTGATGCTATTGGGAACGCCGGGTTCGGGTAAATCTTACTTTGTTATTCGTCATATCATTACACAACATATCCGCAAAGGATTTACCATGTTTGTTTATGATTTTAAGTTTGATGACCTTTCTAAAATCGCTTACAATACCTGGCTGAAAAATAAACATAAATACGTCAAGACCCCCGCTTTCTATGTTATCAATTTTGACGACCTAACAAGGAGCCACAGATGCAATCCACTGGAGCCATCAGCCATGACAGACATCACTGATGCTGCTGAATCAGCCCGTACCATTTTAATGGGTCTGAACAGGGAATGGATTAAAAGACAGGGCGATTTTTTTGTAGAATCTCCTATTAACTTTCTATCTGCGGTAATCTGGTATTTAAGGAAGTATAAGGACGGTGAATTTTGTACTTTGCCGCACGTCATCGAACTGATGCAGGTTGATTATGATAGCTTGTTTACCTTGCTACGGACAGAGAAAGAAATTGAGGTATTAATCAACCCGTTTGTGAATGCTTATTTGAACGATGTGATGGAACAATTGGAAGGTCAGATAGCTTCCGCAAAAGTGGCGATGGCACGACTTTCTTCACCGCAATTGTACTACGTTTTATCTGGCAATGATTTCAATTTGGACATCAATAATCCGGACGACCCAAAAATCGTTTGTATGGGTAACAACCCCCAAAAGTTACAAATCTACGGAGCGGTTTTATCGCTTTATGTTACACGTCTCATTAAGCAAGTCAATAAAAAAGGAAAACTGAAAAGCAGTTTGGTATTTGACGAGTTTCCAACCATTTATCTGAATAATATGGACAGTCTTATAGCTACCGCAAGAAGCAATAAAGTTGCTACTTGCTTGGGTATTCAGGACTTTAGTCAGCTACGCAAAGATTACGGTCGTGAGCAGGCAGATGTGATTATGAATATCACGGGCAACATTATAGCCGGACAAGTTACTGGTGATACTGCAAAGCAACTTTCCGAACGCTTTGGGAAAATCATGCAGGATAGGGAAAGCTATTCTATCAACAGCGGCGATACATCCATCAGTCGTTCCAAGCAACTGGAAGCCGCAATACCTTCTTCAAAAATATCGGCATTAAGTTCTGGTGAATTTGTTGGAATGGTGGCAGACGATCCGGATAATAAAATAGACCTGAAAGCCTTCCATTGTGAAATTATCAATGACCACGA
>CAZFGP010000264.1:0-3268 GCA_964518685.1 uncultured Terrimonas sp. | reverse complement strand
GAGTATTTATTATAATACCTGGCTAAATTCTTTTTTCTTTTTTATTCTGCGAATGACGCCTCTCAAATCATTGTAAGTACAGGTATAGCTAAGGAGTTCCAATATTATAACACACCCTTTGTACTGGGTATATAATTACTCATTGGATCGCGCTTCACAGCCATACGAATTGCCTTAGCAAAGGCTTTAAAGATGGCTTCAATCTTATGGTGCTCATTTTCTCCTCTGCATTCGATATTCAAATTGCATTTTGCCGCATCTGAAAATGATTTAAAGAAATGATAAAACATTTCAGTAGGCATTTCTCCGATTTTCTCCCGTTTAAAATCCGCCTTCCAAACCAACCAGCTTCTTCCGCCGAAATCAATCAATACTTTTGCATCGGCTTCATCCATTGGCAGGGCAAAACCATACCTTTCCATTCCTCTTTTGTCGGCCAGTGCAAGCCCAAATGCTTCTCCCAGAGCGATGCCAGTATCTTCAATGGTATGGTGTTCATCTATATGCAAATCCCCTTTGGTATGGATGGATAAGTCCATTTTTCCATGACGGGCAATCTGTTCCAGCATATGATCAAAGAATCCAATTCCTGTTGCTATATCAGACCTGCCGGATCCGTCAATATTTAGAGTCACCTGAATATTGGTCTCTTTGGTGTTTCGTTCGAGTGTAACCGAACGCAATCCCATTTTTAGGAATTCATAAATCTTTTTCCATTCCGTTGTTTCCAGCGCTATCGTATCCTGAAGTTCAGCCACCTTATCTGAGATTTCTTCTGCCCCTAGCGCAGCATCATTATTGAGCCATATTCCCTTGCAGCCCAGGTTTTTTGCCAATTGAATATCTGTTATCCGATCGCCGATAACAAATGAATTGGGGATATCATAATCGGGATTATTCAGGTATTGGGTAAGCATTCCAATAGCCGGCTTGCGTGTTGGTGCATTCTCATGAGGATAAGTTTTATCAATATGTACTGCACTGAAAAAAATATTCTCTCCTTCCAGGCTTTTCATCACCAGGTTATGTAAAGGCCAAAATGTGCTTTCGGGAAACGTCTCCGTTCCTAATCCATCCTGGTTACTTACCATCACCAACTCATAGTCCAATTCCTTTGCAATCCTGGTCATATTTTCGAACATCCCGGGATAAAAAGTCAATTTATCATACGAATCCAACTGATAGGTGGGCGGAGCTTCATGAATCAAAGTGCCATCTCTGTCAATAAATAGAACACGTTTTGCCATTATAATTTATTTAGGGTTTGCGTTAAAAACTATGCTTTTCCTGCCTTCCATCCTAACTTTTTTTACCTCGCGCGCTGCTACAGCACTTGCTCTGTTGCCAAAACTATTGCGCACATAAGATAAAAGATCGGCTATTTCCTGATCTGTTAAATGAGCATGGGGAGGCATGGAATCCTGATAATGATTACCATCAATTGCTATCGAATCTTCAAATCCATCCAAAACAATTTTTATCAGTCTCTGTTTTGGGCCAAGAACCCATTCTGTTTTCGCCAGGGAAGGCAGCTTGTTTTCAAGGGTAGCTTCATCCTGCAGGTGACAACTCATACATTCCTTTTCATAAATCAATTTCCCCTTCTTCATAACTATCTCCGGCGGCCTGGTCTGATCTGGATCCAAACTCAACAATATAAATAAGAGCGCTGAAAAAACGATGTTAACAGGAATCAGTCTTCTTCGCATGTCATATTTATTTATAAAAACATAAAGTTACAACGACGCACTCAATTCTATCAGCGCATTTAACAATGTCTTATTTTCCGATGCCGTGCCCACTGTTATCCGCAGGCATTCTTCACACAGTTGCACATTACTGCGATCACGCACCACGATACCTTTTTTCAGCAGTTCGCCATATATTTTTTTGGCATCCTTTACCTGCACTAATATAAAATTAGCATCCGAGGGATATACCTTTTGCACCATACCAACCGACAAAAGTTGTTTCGCCAGAATATCCCGTTCTTTCACCAAAATTTTAATCATCTCATTTACCTCCCCGAGCCGGTCTAAAGCTACCAGCACCAGGTCCTGCGTAGCCTGACCAATATTATAAGGCGGTTTAATTTTATTGCACACCTCAATGATCTCCTTTCCGGCGAAGGCCATTCCCACGCGTAACCCCGCGAGACCCCATGCTTTTGACAGGGTCTGCAAAACAACCAGATTTGGATAGGTATTCAGCTCCGTTAAAAAGGATCGCTGTCTAGAAAAATTAATATAGGCCTCATCAATTACCACAATTCCATTAAAATTTTCCAGGATATTCTTAATATCTTCTCTATCCAAAGAATTGGCGGTAGGATTATTCGGTGAACACAGCCAGATTATTTTTGTAAACCCGTCTATTTGATTATCCAGTCCTTCTAAATTCAGTTGAAAATTTTTTAACAGAGGTACCTTACGTAATTCCACGTTATTGATATGAGCTCCTACTTCATACATCCCATAAGTAGGCGGACAAATAATAACATTATCTCTGCCCGGCTCGCAAAAGCCGCGATAAAGAATATCTATACACTCATCGCTGCCATTGCCCAAAAAAATATTTTCAGCGGGCAGGGACTTAATCAGCGAAATCTTTTGTTTCAATTTTATTTGGTGCGGATCGGGATAGCGATTATACCATTTAGTGGTTGGCGAGCCCAGACTGTTTTCATTGGCATCCAAAAAAACGGTGGCTTCTCCGCTAAACTCATCTCTTGCGGAGGAATAAGGCACCAGTTTTTTGATATTCTCCCTTATCAGATTATTGATATTAAAAGACATGTTCGTATATTTTAATTTTTCAAACGCTGCACTAAGTCTAATCTCTTATCCTTCAGTCCTCTTTAATTTTCTAATTACCTATTATTCAATCCTCTTCCGCACTGCATTGGCATGAGCCTGCAAGCCTTCTGCTTCAGCCATGGTTATTACCGTATCGGCAAGGTTTTCCAAACCTTCCCTGTCCAGCTTTTGAAAAGTTATTTTCTTTACAAAACTATCTATACTTACTCCACTATATGTTTTTGCATGGCCATTGGTAGGTAAGGTATGATTGGTGCCGCTGGCATAATCGCCTGCACTTTCCGGAGAGTAATTGCCGAGAAAAACAGAGCCTGCATTCACCACCTGTTCGGCAAGGATGTCTTCATTTGCGCAACTGATAATGAGGTGCTCAGGTGCATAGGTATTAATCAATTCCAACGCTACCACCATATCCTGTACAACAATTGCTTTGCTGTTTTTTAATGCTTCGG
>CAZFGP010000263.1:0-3273 GCA_964518685.1 uncultured Terrimonas sp. | reverse complement strand
CAAAACCTGCAGCGCTTTATCAGGAAAAAGGAACGCGTTTTTCGAGAGCACTTCCATACCGTTTGAACGTACAACTGCGGAAGTTTACCAATGAGAATAAGGTTCAACTAAAATTTGAAAACAAAGGAACGTCCGGAGTGGTATACCATGTTTATGATCTCAGGCATTTGGATCGTATTCCACGGCGCTATACAGTAGAAGTAGGGAAATGGTTATCGGATGACTGGTACACGGGTGCCGACAATGGCCAGTATGATCTGGAAGTGTACGGTCCCAACGGCTATTTTCAAAAATTTGTTGGAACTGTTTTTGATTTGGAAGCACCGGAAACAACGATCCGCTTTGATCATAAAAAAGGTATTGTAACTGTTTCCATTCAAAATAACGGGAGTTCGGTTATCCAACCGATCATACAGTCTAATGCTTATGATTATGGTGGACCATGGCCACTAAAGATTGCTGCAGGGAAAGTATATCAAAAAAGCTGGGCGCTGGAAAATAGCGGGAACTGGTACGATTTTTCTGTAAAAATGAACAATCGCTTTCTGCACCGGTTTGCAGGAAGAGTAGAAACGGGCAAGCCGGGTATCAGTGATCCGGCAATGGCTATGTGAATGGGTGCTGTGGAATGGAAAAAACATATTTTGTTTTCTGCAGGCTCCACTCCATGCGTTGATTTATGAGCCAAACGCTGCGATGATTATTCATCGTCTCTATTTTGTCAAATCTGCATCTTACATCAGCATGTAGCAATAGTTTTAAAATACTTCTCACTCCGCCTCACCTTCGCTACAACGTCTCTCGCTGGCCTTGTGTACTGTCAGGACGTTGTGTTAGTTTATTCGCCACGTCCCATCAAATTGGTACTTACGCTCAACTTATATCTATAGGGAGACGTGGCGGAGAAGAAAAATTATAAACTATGGTATTGCAAAATAAGTAATGCTTAGGCAGCAGGTCAGCTATCGCACATTGTCAACGCTGCAGACCTGCGCCAGAACGAGGAATTAAGAATGGCAATAATAATGACTGGCAGTTATGGCAGCAGCATAATAAGCCATTGGAAATATTAAATATCGAAATGTTTTATCAAAAAATTGAATACATTTATATGTACCCGGTAGAGGCAGGATCATTCCAGCTCACAGAAAATCTATTTGCAACAAGCCAACATGCTTTTCCTTGCGTACGGAGTCTCCAGAGTCCGTACGCAATATGTTCTTCCGGAACACCGTTCCGAAAAAAAACAGTTTTAGTTCTCCGCAGTTTCAACGCCATGCCTTTTGTGCGTGAGTCGGACACTGCGAGGCGTAGTCATCGTCTCTGTCCATCAAATCTACATTATCTCTATAAACCAGGAGTTTCAATTACAACCTTTGATTCTCTGCCTACCGCAGCGTTCTGCCTATACACATAACCAGGAGGAGAAACTGCGGAGAATCCTCGCTGTCCGGAGAAAACAAACTCACTCTGCGGAGAACAAAACTCTAAGGATAGCTGGGAGCAAAGGAACAAGCGAGACGCTTGCGCCTGGTGTGGGCGGCACGCGGGAACACCAACGCGGGCAGAAAAAAACATTGTCTGAACATAAAAAACTTCTGATCACTCAGCGGCTTCTTTTCTATCTCGTATATATTGCCGTTATTTACTTAATTCTTCTAGCAAATCAAAATTTGCTAAAGGGCGAAGCCCAAGACTTTCCGCATATGCATACAAAACTTTTGCTGGTTCACTGATTGTACTGAATAATTCCGATTTTTGTATTTCATAAGTCTTTAACACAGAGCAAATAATTGCGAGAATCTCACCTCCAGTTCCACCCATTAATTTGGCATTCCTTAACTGTGTGATAAAAATCTCCTCATCTTGCTCTGATAACAGATATATTATTTTATCAACCTTTTTTAAGTAGTTCACTTTAAAATTATTGCTATTATTCCCAAGGAAATTTATCTACTAATCTCAGTTGAGGAGGTCCACCCGCTTGCATTTCCGGATAAACGTGTTCTTCAATCCACTTTTCTCCACTATTTTCATCTATGTAAAAGGTGACCCAATTAACTGCATCAACTTTTATTTCTTTTAAAGTTTCTTTTTTCCCATACAAATCGTTAATATCGTTTATTATTTTTTCCATAAAATTATTTAATAGTAGTTTGGGTTATATTATTAAGCCCGCTGATTTTTAAATTAGGAATTATATATTCTGTGGCACCTCCGGCAGTTTTACCGCCATGAATAAAACCAGGGTTTGCCCGATTAAACGGTTGAGCAAGCCCTTCAGTTGGTGTGTCAAATTCAATTAATCTGAACGGACCTTTCATAAAATTACCATTCTTATCAACTAAAGTTAGTTTTTTCGCAATCTCGTCTGAAGTTTTCAGTCCTCTTAATTGAGAAGCTTCTGTGACAAAAACATCTTGCGCAGAGGGTGCCCCTAAAGTAGGCGATTGCGCATACTTTTCTTCAACAACCCTTATTAATCGAGGTGGCAAAGCTTTTTCAGAAACCTTAAATAGAGCTTTTAATCCACCTATTCCTTCTGCCATCGAAGCAATCTCTAAAACCGGTAGTGCAATATTATTTGAAAAATTCTGATACGTTTTGTTATCTAACAGCTTCGTACCCGGCTTCTTACTTAGATCATAATTAAACCCTTCATACTGAAGTTGGATATTAAAAAGAACTTGTGCATTTTGTCGCTCTGATGGTGACATATTTGGTGGGATCCCTACATTGGAAGGATTATTTGCAATTCTCGATGGAGATTCACCGGGATGGGCTTTCTGCCAAGGACTGCTATTTGCAGCTAACTGAACAGTAGCAACTCCTATTTTAGCTTTCTGTGCATTTTGATCACGAATAGTACTTAACTCCCATTCCAATCCGTCTTGATCTATTCCATCTATAGGTCTGTTTGATGCAAACTGGTAAGGCGTAAGTTCGGGATATTTAGAAGTAATCGGGTCCGCACTCAAAAATCTCCCCAACCTGCTATCGCTGATCCTCATTCCCTAATCCTGTTCGCCTTCGGTAATATCTTTATCATTCTCCTTGCCGTTGAACCCATACCTGTACCTCTTGCTACTGAACTTCCTCCCCGGCATCCCCATCCCAAACGGATAATAATCATTCGCACTTACAACGCTTGCGGTATAGTAATCAATAGTGTTACCATTAATGCTTACGCCAATCTTTTTGTCACTCACCGTTGCCAATACATTACCCAGATGGTTGGTCAATTCAAAGAACTTCTTTCCTCTCTCAAATATA
>CAZFGP010000262.1:0-3284 GCA_964518685.1 uncultured Terrimonas sp. | reverse complement strand
CAGCATTCCAATATTAAGAGATATATGGATTGGCTGAAGAATACCCGAAATCTCAGGTTCAATGATTATAACGATTTATGGAACTGGTCTGTAGAACATGCTTCGGAATTTTGGGAAACTATTGCCGATTATTTTCAGGTGGTTTTTCATGCTCCCTATACTTTTGTGAAGAGTGCAGATCCAATGCCTCATACCCACTGGTTTGGCGGAAGCACCTTAAATTATGCAGAACATATTTTTAGAAATGCCACCACCGATTACCCTGCACTATTGTTTCAGTCCGAACGACATACTCTTACGGCTATTAGTTGGGATACACTAAAACAGCAGGTGGCATCATTGCAGAATTATTTGATAAAGCTGGGGATTAAACCCGGAGACAGGATTGCAGCTTATTTACCCAATATTCCGCAAGCTACCGTTGCCCTGCTGGCCGCCATGAGTGTGGGCGCAGTATGGAGCAGCTGTTCCCCCGATTTTGGTTCGGCAAGCGTGAAAGAACGGTTTCAGCAAATTGAACCAAAGATATTGATAGCCGTTGATGGTTACCAATATAACGGCAAGGTCTTTGATCGCATGGGCGAAGTAAAGTCGCTTAAAGCCTTCCTCCCATCCGTAGAGAAACTGATTCTCGTTCCTTATTTGAATCCCGCGACTGACACTAAAGACCTTTCAGGAGTTGTTATGTGGGAGGAAGCAATTAGTATGCCTGCTGTTTCTTTAAAGTTCGTACCTGTTCCCTTTGATCATCCCATATGGATATTGTATTCTTCAGGCACCACGGGGATTCCGAAAGCCATTACGCACGGTCATGGCGGGGTGCTGCTGGAACATTTAAAATATCTTTCCTTTCATAATGATGTGCAGCCTGGGGAACGCTTTTTCTGGTTTACCACTACAGGCTGGATGATGTGGAACTATGTGCAGGCGGCTTTGCTTTGTGGCGCCACGATAGTATTGTACGATGGCAGCCCCGGTTATCCTGATCTGGGTGTCTTATGGCGCCTGGCTGCCGAATCGGCAATGCATCATTTCGGTACCAGCGCCCCTTTCATTCTGTCGTGTAAAAAAGCAGGTATTGTTCCGCGTGAGTATAACGGATTTTCTTCACTGCGTTCTGTAAGCTCCACCGGTGCCCCTTTACCTCCGGAAGGATTTGATTATGTATATGAAAACATTAAAGAGGATCTGTGGTTTTGCAGCATGAGTGGCGGTACCGATGTGTGTACCGCTTTTGTGGGCGGTTGCCCTCTGCTGCCGGTTTATGAAGGAGAAATTCAGTGCAGGGCTTTGGGCTGCGCGTTGTATGCTATGGATGATGATGGGAATTCTATACAGGATGAAGTGGGTGAGATGGTGATTACCCGACCGATGCCTTCGATGCCGGTATATTTTTGGAAAGATGAACATTTTGAAAAATACCAGTCGAGTTATTTTGAGACTTATCCGGGGATATGGAGGCACGGCGATTGGGTGAAGATTACACCGCGTAATGGCGTGGTTATTTTGGGCCGGTCGGATGCAACGCTTAACCGTCAGGGCGTTCGGATAGGTACGGCTGAAATATACCGTGCTGTGGATACTATTGCGGAAGTGAGAGACAGTTTAATTGTGAATATCGAACTACCAGGCGGAGGCGACTATATGCCTTTGTTTGTAGTAATGAAAGAACATCAAAGTTTGACGGAGGACATCCGAATGGAGATTAGAACGGTCTTAAGAACCACCTATTCTCCCCGTCATGTGCCTGATGATATCATTGAGGTAAGAGATATCCCCTATACCATCAGCGGCAAAAAGATGGAAATGCCGGTGAAGCGCTTGCTTATGGGACGGTCAATGGAAAAATCGGTTAATGTAGGCGCAGTAAGAAATCCTGAATCCCTGAACTTTTTTAGAAATTTTGTAAGACCATAGCGGATTGCAGATGTAAAGCATAATAGGATGGCGGGATGGGAGCCCGGTTCTGTTCTATAGTTATGTGATTCTGAAGGTGAAAAATATTGGATAGCAGAAAGAGTTGTATTTCTTTTCTTTCAACTAAAATCTATAACCCTCCGTTTCAAATCATTCGTCTTTTTCAGGTTCATCAGTATTTGTTATCACCGGGTGGGTGTTTACAGGACTTAGCTCCGATCGTTCATCTCCCAATATAATACCCCAATGGCGGAATGAAGTCGTATGTTCAAAAATTATTTTTAGTACGGCAATGATGGGAAGCGACAAAAACATACCTGAAACGCCCGCCAGTGCACCTCCGACAATTACTCCAATAATAGTAACGAGGGCATTGATTTTTACTTTAGAACCAACAATGCGTGGCATTAGAATGTTATTATCCAAAAACTGAACGGCAGCAATTACGATCAATACGGCAAAAACGTGCCACAGTTCTGCAGATGAAGTTAACGTTAGTAATACGCCGATAATATTTCCAATGAGAGCGCCCACATAAGGTATGAGGTTAAGCACCGCAAAGATAATAGCGATAAGCATTGCATGTTTGATGCCTACCAGCATTAAGATGCCACCTAACAAAATAGTCATATAAGTGATCTGAATAGCCAACCCGACTAAATAACTCTTTACCATCACCTCCATTTCACGCAATACGGATTCTACCTGGGGGTGATCCTCCCTTTTAAACCATAAAAAAGTGAAACGCAATAAAAGATTTTTGTAAAAAAGAATAAGAAATACATAAATGGGGAGTAATCCCATAAATACAAATACAGAAGTAATGGAGATAGCGGCTCCGCTCAGATAGGATCCGGCATTATTCAGCAATTTCCCTCCTTGTTCCTGTAGAACTTTAATCTGTTGGTCTGCGGAAACATGAAGGGTTTTATTGATCCAGTTGCTCAGGGTATTCCAGTGAATATTAATATTTCTCTCTAATTGAGGGAAATCCTTTACCAGGGAAGCTATTTGAAGAGAGAAGAATACCAGAACACCGGTAATGATTAGTGCAGCGGTTAAAATAACCAAAGCAATAGATAGTATTTCAGGAATCTTAATTTTTCGCAAAAATCGAAATAACGGCAACAGCATAAGGCTGATGAATAAGGCCATCAGCAGGGGCATAATGATAGAGTTGGCAATGTAAAAAACTGCGAACATCAGGCAGATTCCTACGAGTTCAATAGAACGTCGTACAGTTAAAGGCAGTGGGTTCATATTTCAGTTATTATCAGCAAATTAGCTATTTTTAAATGATGTAAACAGTTTTGGGTGCATTTAAAATTGTCGCAGGCGGGTGGTGGACACCCGCCTGTAGCGTCCGC
>CAZFGP010000261.1:0-3305 GCA_964518685.1 uncultured Terrimonas sp. | reverse complement strand
CTTCCTCCCGGCGCAGGTTTGGTAGCCTTGCTTTGTGCTTAGCCAGACCTGCTGCCTTGCTTTTACTTTTCTTATTTTCTTTAATGAGCATTGAAATAAATAATATGCCTATTATTATTGCGAAACAAGTAATGCTCAGGCAGCAAGTCAGCTATCACACAACGCCAGTGCTACAGACTTGCGCCAGTGTGCGATTCATAACTACTATTGCTGTCCGGAGTCTCCTGACTTCGGACTTCCTATGTTCTTCCCGCGGACTCTCTCCCGTTAGATGCCTTCCACGGCGGTCTGACCCTCCTTCCTCCCGGCGCAGGTTTGGTAGCCTTGCTTTGTGCTTAGCCAGACCTGCTGCCTTGCTTTTACTTTTCTTATTTTCTTTAATGAGCATTGAAATAAATAATATGCCTATTATTATTGCGAAACAAGTAATGCTCAGGCAGCAAGTCAGCTATCACACAACGCCAGTGCTACAGACTTGCGCCAGTGTGCAGTCCTATGAATAGGTTTGACAACGGAAATTGCAATGTGGGTTAAGACTTCCCCCACCAGGGTTTTTCCCCGTGTGGCGGCATTTTTCCTTTAGGAGATTTTTGCTGCGCATCTACTACGGCGATCTGCACCATATTTACAATCGTTCTGACGGAACTTCCTAATTGCAATACATGAACAGGTTTTGCAAGTCCCATCAATACGGGCCCAATAGTGTCAAATCCGGCCATCTCCTGCAAAAGGTTATAGGCTATATTGCCCGCACTCAGGTTTGGGAAAATAAGCGTATTGACGTCCTTATTTACTAACTCACTGAAAGGAAAGTTTTCTTTCAGAACCTCCTTATTGAAAGCCACTATTCCCTGCATCTCACCATCTACAACCAAATCGGGGCTCATCTGCTTTAGTAATGTTCTGGTCTTTCTAACCAATTTTGCTTCCGCGCCGTCACTGGTGCCAAAGTTTGAATAGCTCAGCAGAGCAATATGCGGTGTAATTCCAAAGGTCTTTATTTCTTTAGCAGTCATCAGCGTAATGTCTGCAAGTTCTTCTGCCGTAGGATTAAAATTAACCGTGGTGTCTGCAAGAAATAGCGGCCCTTTTTTTGTTACTACGATATACATCCCGGCAATTTTATTTACTCCACTTTCCGTACCCACTATTTCCAGCGCAGGTTTTACCGTATCCGGATAATTACGGGTAAGCCCACCTATGACAGCGTCTGCATCTCCGGCGCTCACCATCATACAGGCAAAGCGAATCCGATCCTTCATTGATTTTGAGGCTTCATAATGATTCACGCCGCGTCGCTGCCTTTTTTTAAAATACAACTCTGCATATTGTTCTCTTATTTCGTTCCAGGATTCACTTCTGGGGTCAATAACCGGCACTCCTTCAAGTTCTATTCCGTTTTCAAAAGCAATCTCTGCAATCTTTTTTTCCTCGCCCAACAGTATAGGATAGGCGATATTTTCATCCAGGACGATTTGTGCAGCTTTTAATATTCTTTCATTATCTGCCTCAGCAAACACCACGCGCCGCGGGTCTTTTCTGGCCTTGGTTCTGATTACTCTAAATAATTGATTATCATACCCCAAACGTCCATCCAGTTCAATTTTGTACTTCTCCCAGTCTTCAATTCGGTACCTGGCAACTCCGCTCCGGATTGCGGCTTTAGCAACTGCCGGGGATATAGTGGAAATCAATCGGGGGTCAAGTGGTTTTGGAATAATATACCGGGGTCCAAAAACCATACTTTTTTCTCCATATGCCAGGGTAACAATATCTGGTACAGGAGTTTTTGCAAGGTCAGCCAAAGCTTTTACCGCTGCCATTTTCATCTCTTCATTAATCTGGGTAGCCCTAACATCCAAAGCGCCCCGGAAGATATAAGGAAAACCCAATACATTATTCACCTGATTCGGGTAATCCGTACGCCCCGTAGCCATTATAATATCTTCACGAACACTATTCGCTTCATCCCAACTGATTTCAGGATCAGGATTGGCAAGCGCAAATACTACCGGATTCTTGGCCATATTTTGAACCATTTCCGGTAATACAGTTTTTGCAGCACTCAGCCCGACAAACACATCTGCTCCCTTCATTGCCTCAGACAGTATCAATTCCTTATTAGTAGTAGTAGCGAATTTCTTTTTAATTTCATCAAGCCCGGTTCTGCCCCTATACAACACACCGTCCTTATCGAACATAGTAATATTGCTACTTCTCGCACCTAAGGCTACGTATAATTGCACACAAGCCATGGCTGCTGCTCCGGCGCCATTAACAACAATTTTTACTGTATCCATCTTTTTCCCCTGTAATTCCAGTGCATTCATCAATGCAGCAGAACTAATAATGGCAGTACCATGCTGATCGTCATGCATTACCGGAATGTGCATGCTCTTTTTCAATGCCTGTTCAATGAAAAAACATTCTGGCGCTTTTATATCTTCCAGGTTAATACCTCCGAAAGTTGGTTCGAGTGCCTTCACAATTTGAACAAATTTTTCCGGATCCTTCTCACTTATTTCTATGTCAAAAACATCAATATCAGCAAACACCTTAAATAAAACGGCCTTCCCTTCCATCACCGGTTTCCCCGCAGTGGGCCCAATGTCTCCTAAACCCAAGACGGAGGTACCATTGGTGATTACAGCCACCAAATTGCCTTTTGCAGTATACTTATAAGCTTCTTCCGGATTTTGAAAAATTTCCTTACACGGTTCTGCTACTCCGGGCGAATAGGCTAATGAAAGGTCTCGCTGTGTTTTCGCCTCCTTGGTTGATACCACTTCTATTTTTCCGGGTCTTCCTTTGGCATGGTATTCAAGAGCAAGCTGTTTTCTCAATTCCTTCGACATGATAATGCAATTGATTTACAAAGTAAGCAATCGTTTGCATCGCCGGAAAATAAAAATCCCTTAAAAAGAGGGGGAAGGGTTTATCCACAATTTTCTAACCATTCCTTATATTTTTGGATACTCTCTAAAAAAAAGTTAGATTTGTAGGGAATTAGAGAAAAAAAACAAAGAACTACCCGTTTTTAATTCATCCAATACCGCAGTTAAATATCCCTTGAAAGTCAATAAATACAACAATGATTGACGGTTAAAACATTTACACCGTACCCATTTTTTTTATTAATTATATTTCTTCTTTAACAAACCTACCTGTTCCTGAAGATTACTGACCAACGAAGCCAGTTGATTTACATCCCAGCGTTGCTGATCAGCCACCTTGGTAATAACCATCTGTGCTTTCCAAAGTTCAATGATATCTTCTGCATTTACCTGATACGGCTGATAAGAAGG
>CAZFGP010000260.1:0-3340 GCA_964518685.1 uncultured Terrimonas sp. | reverse complement strand
AAGCGGATAAAGTTGCTGGAGGAGAAGGCGTTTGCAAGTTATAAGTTGATAGTGAAAAGTGAAAAGATGAAGAAAGTTAAATTGAGTGAAGTTGCTGTTTTAAATGAAGAAAGTTTAAAGGCAAATTCAAATCTCAATAAACTACTTTATGTAGATATAGCGTCAGTTTCAACTGGAAGTATTGACAACAAAACAGAGTACGAGCTAAAGGAAGCACCAGGGAGAGCAAAAAGAGTTTTGAAGCACGAAGATATAATTTGGTCTTGTGTTCGCCCAAATAGAAAATCATACTCATTTGTTTGGAGACCAGAAGATAACTTAATTGCTTCAACTGGATTTGCAGTTATTACAGCCAAGACAATTCCTGCAACTTTTCTTTATCAGATTGTAACAGAAAATGAGTTTGTAAATTATTTGGAAAATCACGCCAAAGGGGCAACATATCCAGCAGTGACAGCTTCAGATTTTGAAGAAGCCATAGTTCAAATTGCTTCCAATTCGGTAATGAAGGAATTCAATGAAGAAGCCTGTCAAAGCTTTGAATTGAAACACCTTTTACAAAAACAAAACACCCGCCTCCGAGAGGCACGGGATATTTTATTACCTAAATTAATGAACGGACAAATAGAAGTGTAAGGGCAACCCTAAGTGTTCGCCCACAAAAGAAGATAGATGAACAAATACAATCCAAATATCCACCATCGCAGGTCAATCCGGTTAAAAGGCTACGATTATTCGCAGGCTGGATTGTATTTTATTACCATTTGTTGTCAGAATAGGGCATGTTTATTTGGCGAAATACGAAGGGGCGAACACACAGGTTCGCCCGTAAACCCCGAAATGATATTGAACGATGCGGGAAAAATGATTGCAAAATGGTATAATGAATTGGAAAACAAATTTCCCGATATCCGTTGCCGCGAAATGATTGTAATGCCGAATCATATCCATTGCATCGTTGAAAATATCGGAATATACGTAGGGGCAGACCTGCGTGTCTGCCCTGATAAATCCATATCGGATAACACCGTTTCCGAAAAATCGGATAACACCGTTTTCGAAAATATCGAGGGCGAACACACAGGTTCGCCCCTACATCGGGTGGTGCAATGGTTTAAAACAATGACAACCAATGAATATATTCGTGGTGTAAAATCATTGGGTTGGCAACCATTTAACGGTAAATTATGGCAACGCAATTATTGGGAACACATTATCCGAAATAAACAATCGTATCAAACCATTTCGAAATACATTGCAAATAATCCGACAAATTGGAATGATGATAAATTTTACGCATTATGACCTGGGAATATTCAGAAGATAATTTGATAGAAAAAACAGCGATTGATTTATTTTTCAATCAACTGGGTTGGGATACCCTATTGGCTTACAACAAAGAAGGCTTTGGCGAAGGCAGCACTTTGGGCAGGCTGAACAAAAAAGAAGTGGTGCTCAAGAAGATATTTCTTGATAATCTGAAACAGTTCAATCCCAACTTACCCGAGCAAGCCTACAATCAGGCTTACGAAAAACTGATTGAAGAAAGCATTACCAAGTCTTTAGCCGAAATCAATTTTGAAAAACATCAATTGCTCCGCAATGGTATTCCCGTTCAGCTCCCCTCTCCTCCTGGAGAGGGGTCAGGGGTGAGGATAGTAACTCTTCGTGTTTTCGATTTCGACAATGCCGACAACAACAACTTTTTAGCCGTCCGCCAATTGTGGATTCAGGGCAAAAGCAACCGTGAACGCAGGCCTGACATTATTGGTTTTGTAAATGGTATTCCGCTTTTGTTCATAGAACTGAAAGCAGCTCACCGCAAATTAGAAAACGCCTACAACGATAATTTCACTGATTACAAAGACGTAATTCCAAAGCTCTTTTATTACAATGCTCTTGTGCTATTGAGCAACGGCATTGAAAGCCGCATTGGAAGCGTTACAGGCAAGTATCAGCACTTCCACGAATGGAAACGCATTACTGAGGAAGACGAAGGCATTGTTGCTTTAGACAGAATTATTGTTGGCGTATGCGAGAAGAAACGCTTTTTAGATTTATTCGAGAACTTCATTCTGTTTGATAATTCCTTGGGCAAAGTGGTAAAACTCATTGCCCGAAACCATCAGTTTATTGGCGTAAACAAAGCGATAGAAAACGTAAAGTGGAAAATGAAAAGTGAAAAGCTGGAATTAGATGCCTTGGAGAAAAAAAGAGAAAATTTGACTTTTGAGGAATATGAAAATCAAAAATCTGAAATCAAAAATCGAAAATCCCAACTGGGAGTGTTTTGGCATACACAAGGAAGCGGTAAATCTTACTCCATGGTTTTCTTCTGCCAAAAGATTCACCGCAAATTTACAGGCAGTTATACTTTCTTAATCGTAACCGACCGCAACGAATTAGATACACAGATTTATGGCACTTTCAGCGGAGTTGGCGCAGTGCCGCAACTAAAAGCAGGTGCTAAAGACTCATTGAAAGCCAACAGCGGAAAGCATTTGAGAGAATTATTGAGTTCGGAGCACCGCTATTTATTTACACTGATTCATAAATTCAATTTTGAGGAAGAAATAACCAAGCGAGATAATATCATTGTCATTTCAGACGAAGCACACCGCACACAAGGCGGAAATTTGGCGATGAACCTGCGTAACGCCTTGCCAAACGCTTCATTCATCGGTTTTACGGGAACACCACTTTTCAAAGACGATGAAATAACCAAGCGAATATTTGGTGATTATGTTTCCCGTTACGACTTCAAACGGAGTGTGGAC
This sequence comes from uncultured Terrimonas sp., assembly GCA_964518685.1. Classification (GTDB taxonomy): domain Bacteria; phylum Bacteroidota; class Bacteroidia; order Chitinophagales; family Chitinophagaceae; genus Agriterribacter. The sequence goes on along the minus strand of CAZFGP010000260.1, from coordinate 563 downwards.
GATGGCGCCACTGTTCCGCTTTACTATGAAAACAGAGGCGAATATTTGGGTTTGAAAAATCCTGTAATCAATGAGCAAATACGAGCCGTAATAGGTGCCGAAAGTGAAGATTTAAACAGCGACCAACGCAGCAGAGTTGAACAATTGTTTGCAAGAGAATATCCGATACTTACAGCTATAAAACGATTAGATGCAATTGCCAAAGATGCTGTTTGGCATTTCTGCAACCGTGGCTACAAAGGCAAAGGAATGTTTATCGCTTTGGATAAACTCACAGCCGTAAGAATGTATGACCTGATTACCGAGCATTGGAGAAAACAGGTAGAACAATTGGAAAAAGAAGTTGCCAAAGGAAAATATGACGACCAGGAATTGTTGGGAAAAAGCCGTGAACTGCAATGGATAAAAGAAACAGAAATTTGTGTGGTAGTAAGTTCCGAGCAAAACGAAATACAGAAATTTCAGAAATGGGATTTAGATATTGAACCACACCGAGAGAAAATGAACACCCAAGACCTTGAAACAAGGTTTAAGGATGAAGATGACCCTTTCCGTTTCGTGAT
>CAZFGP010000259.1:0-3356 GCA_964518685.1 uncultured Terrimonas sp. | reverse complement strand
AGATTTTTTTAAATCATAGCAATCACCACCCGCCTGCGACAATTTTAAATGCACCTCTTCAAACCAAAGATGAATGTTGCCAGACAAAAAGTTGTATTTTGAACCTGGTATGAATAATTGTTGAAAGAATTACGCGATGAATTATTTGGCACATGCATATTTATCATTCAATCACCCCGAGATCCTGGCAGGTAATATGATTAGTGATTTTGTGAAGGGGCGGAAAAAGGAAAATTATAGTCCGCTTATTCAAAAGGGTATTATGCTGCATAGGGAAATTGACCAGTTTACTGATCAGCACCCGGCTACACGGGATGCGAAAAAACATTTCAGTTCTTTTTACAGATTGTATGCCGGAGCCTTTGTGGATATTGTATACGACCATTTCCTCGCTAATGATCTCAGGGAGTTTCCCGATGATCAATTGATGTCTTTTACAAAAACTACCTATTCCCGGCTTGAACGGTTTCAAGATATTTTACCGGAACGTTTTCTTATCATGCTTTCTCATATGAAAAGACAAGACTGGCTGTATAATTATAAATACAGATGGGGTATTCAAAAAAGTTTTGCCGGATTGGTAGGTCGCGCGGCCTACATGACGGATGATGTACCGGCATTTGAAGCTTTTGAATTGCATTATGAACAGCTGAAAGAATGTTATACCCGTTTTTTCCCCGAAGTCAGAGAGATGGCCTGGACTTATTTTCAGTCGGTCACTATTTAGTAATAGGCCGACTTTTACCAGGTAAATAATTACGTTTTTAATCAATAAGCAAATCTGTACTTTTGTTCCTTTTGAAATTAAGGTCAGGTCCGGAATATGGCTCGCACTTTCTGTAACATCAGTTGTTTTTTCTTTTTTGCGCTGTGTGCGCTGTTTCCCGGCTGCCAGTCGGGACTTCATTCTCCGCCTGCTGACCCGGTTAAGCCTCCGGTTCCACCGCGGGAACTCTCCAATACTATCATTCCTCTTGACCAGTCTCCTTTAGACATTCTTTACTATCCTCCTGAATACCCCAAGCTTAAGATGATGGGTGAAATTATTTCTGCCCCGGTTTTTAGGGTTATTTACAGCCGGCCTCAAAAAAATGGCAGAACCATTTTTGGGTCTCTGGTAAAATATAATGAAGCCTGGCGTTTAGGCGCGAATGAAGCTACTGAAATAGAGTTTTTTGAACCGGTTGCAATACAAGAGAAGAAGGTTCCTAAGGGTCGTTATATGCTGTATTGTATCGCGCAACCTTCAGAATGGACATTAGTACTCAACAGCGACCTTTATACCTGGGGTTTGAAAGCCGATTCAACCCGGGATGTTTTTCGCTTTGTGGTACCCACTATGCCCGCAGCGCCTTCTATTGAAGTCTTCACTATGGAAACAGAAAGAGGAGAACATGGGGAAGCTTTATTATGGATTGGCTGGGATGATACTAAGGTAGTTTTGCCGATCCGGCCGGGGCTGCAATAATATGCAATAGGTTTCCCTCATTTCTTTTCTTATATTCGACATAGAACAGAAATTCGTTATAATATCTTTAAACATAAAATTTTGCATTATTATGTTTCGAACCAGAATTGCCGGAATAGGAAAGTATGTTCCTGAACATGTTGTTTCCAATAATGACCTTACTGCTTATATGGATACTAACGATGCCTGGATACAGGAACGCACCGGTATTATTGAAAGAAGGTTTGCCGGTCGTACGGGGGAAACAACTGCAACAATGGGAATAGAAGCTGCCAGAATAGCTATAGAAAGAGCAGGTACCACGGCGGGTGAAATTGATTTTATCATATTTGCCACTTTAAGTCCGGATTATTATTTTCCAGGATGCGGTGTGCTGGTGCAGCGTGCCTTAAAGATGAAAGAAATAGGGGCGCTGGATGTGCGTAATCAATGCAGCGGATTTATTTATGCGCTCAGCATAGGCGATCAGTTTATAAAATCCGGAATGTATAAGAATATTTTAGTTATTGGCAGTGAGAAGCATTCTTTTGGAATGGACCTCAGTACCAGGGGGCGTAATGTATCGGTGATCTTTGGAGATGCTGCAGGAGCCGTTGTTTTGCAAAGGACAGAAAAGGATCATCAGGGAATATTAAGCACGCACCTGCATAGCGATGGAGAAAGCGCTGAATTACTGGCTATGTATAACCCTGGAACACATGCGAATTTCTGGACTGAAAAAAGGCTTGCAGATTTTGATGAAGCAGAATTAGCCAATATGTTTATGAGCCATGCAATGATTGACAAAGGACAAAATTTTCCATTTATGGATGGCCCGGCAGTATTCAAAAAAGCGGTAATTAAAATGCCTGAGGTCGTGATGGAAGCCCTTACTGCTAATGGTTTTACCGTAGCCGATATAAATATGTTCATTCCTCATCAGGCTAATTTACGGATCAGCCAGTTTGTACAGCAGAAATTGGGCCTGAAGGATCACCAGGTATTTAATAATATAGAGCGATACGGGAATACAACAGCAGCGTCTATTCCTCTGGCATTATGTGAGGCTTGGGAACAGGGTAAAGTCAAAGACGGACATTTGGTTTGCCTTGTAGCCTTTGGTAGCGGTTTCACCTGGGGTAGCGCCTTATTAAGATGGTAAATCTCTCAGGGTTACTTATTGCTGTTGATTATTTGCTGAATATCAGGATCGCTTTCAAGATTATTCATCTGCAATAATACCCAGGTATAGCGCGCTGCCACAAAGCGGGATAATGGTTTTAAAGTATATTTTACCGGATTGGGCAGTGCGGAAGCAATCATAGCGGCTTCGGTTCGCGTTAGTCGTGAAGCTGGCTTTTTAAAATAGTGCTGTGCTGCAGCCTCAATACCAAATATACCTTTCCCCATTTCCGCAACATTTAAATACACTTCCAGGATTCTCTTTTTCCCCCATATCCATTCTATCATAAAGGTAAAATACACTTCCATTCCCTTTCTTATCCAACTTCTTTTTTGCCACAAAAAAACATTCTTTGCCGTTTGCTGACTGATGGTAGAGGCGCCAACGATCCTGTTTTTTTTCTTTTGATTTTTTTCAATGGCTTTTTGGATACTTTTCCAGTCAAATCCATTATGATCAGCAAAAAGTTGATCTTCTGATGCAATAACAGCTAAGCCGGCATTGGACGAAATCTTTTCTGAAACAACATAATTCCTTTCAAGCCCGTTGCCTTTCAGTAAGCTGCCGATTTGAGTAAGGGTAACCGGAGGATTCACCCATTTCAACACAATGATATATACCAACTGAAGGATAACAAGAGTCAGAAACAATTTTCTGCAAAGATTCCAAAAACGGGATAAAAAGTTTTTCACATCAACCCAAAAAAAATGCAATGTAATGCAAAAG
>CAZFGP010000258.1:0-3408 GCA_964518685.1 uncultured Terrimonas sp. | reverse complement strand
GGCATCATCATTGTCAATAGGTCCAATAGCGTCCTGCATCACTTCTTTAAAAATATCTTTTGTTTTTGCAACATTCTGATTCTCTAATCTGGCAGCAATTCTCAACTTAAGCGTATTCGCCAGTTTTACCCACTTGCTCCAATCGCTCCGGTAAAAAATATCGGAGTTGCCATAAGTCTGTTGATCTGTCAGAGAACTATTCGATAAGATATTAATAGCCTTGTTGAGTTCGTTTAACCAGGTGTCAAACAGGGTCTCCTGTGAATCATAAGCAGGTCCGTAATCAGCGTCATACCGTCCCTTTAACGCCTCAGTATAAGGTATAGATCCGTTCATGTCGGTTACCTTAATACCGTGCAATATCTGAATAACATAAGTAATGGCTTCCATTTTTTGGAACTGATCTTTTGAAGGCATGCTATTGATCTGCCTTCTGATCTCAAACAGATTGGGTAAAATCTGAGAATAATAAACATCATACCGCGCATTCACGTTTCCGGTAACTTCGTAAGGACTTGAGGTAACATGCTGGGTGTACCTGAACAACTGCTCCATCCCCTCCCAAATCCATTCACCGCCATTGTAGGTCATCATCTTTTCCTGTGCATAACTCAGCAGATACTTAATATCCGGAGTAGTAACGATAGTAGGGTCTGTATTGATCTCCCCAAATTGTTTCTCGCAAGAGGTGCAGATTATCACTGCAATGCTCATTACCGTTATATATTTTAAAACCTTTTTCATGATTTGTAATAATTTGATAAAAGAACAATTATTATTAAAAGGTAGCCCTGAGTGTAAATACAAATGACCGCATCATCGGCAAAAAACCTTCTTCACCCGAATAGGCTGTATTATTTGAATTGTTGGAAGCCGGATTGAAGTTGTAGGGCAAACTATTATAGAGATACAACAGATCGCGACCCACTACCGATAATGACAAGGCATTTAGTTTGAGTTTTTCATAAAATTTGGCCGGAATGCGGTAAGACAACGCTGCCTGGCGCAGGGAAACCCATGAATTCTTTAACACCCAGAAATCGGCCACGCCTGTGGAAGAAGAGCCATAACGATAGTAAAACTGAGGGAGGTGAGAGGGTTCTACCAATCCTTTATCATAAGCTTCCTGGTAGGTCATACCGCCTACATTAGCTGTGCCTCCCCCCGGAACATCTACCATCTGACCAGGTTTAAAAACTCCTTGCGGAATAATACCATCATCATAGGTGCCCAAATCATTTGCATATTTGGATGTCCATTGTATACCTCCTAATTCAGCATCCCTGCCAGGCAAGGAATTGGGGAAAACACCAGTATGTGTACCATACCTGTAACTCAACAATACAAAATCACCTCCTATTTTGGCATCAAGCAGAACGTTCAAACTGAAGTTATTATAGGTAAATGTATTGTCCCATCCCGCCCGGAATTTAGCATTGATATCACCTACATCCTGCCAAACATTGCTTCTGTCGGGGAATGCTGTTCTTGAATCTCCTCTCCATTGAAGGATTGGCAGCCCGTTACGAGGGTCGCTTATTGGTTTTCCATTGGCATCTTTTGCCTGAAAAGCGGTTGAGTGTATGGTACTTCTAAGTGTGCCATACGATTTACCGACAACAGCCCAGGTGCTGATTTCTCCGATATTAGCACCCAGGTTAAACTCTGTTCTTCCAGGATATAATTCTACAATCATGTTCCGGTTTACTGCATAATTCAAGGCGGTAGTCCAGGAAAAGGTCTTAGATCGTACAGGCGTGGCATCAACCGCAATTTCAATCCCTCTGTTGCGAATATTACCGGCATTGATAAATATGGTGCTAACGCCAGATTCTACCGGTGTGCTTATATCCAGCAATTGATTTCGGGTATTGTCCTGATATAAACTTATGTCAATTCCAATACGGTTTTCCAAAAAGCGCATTTCTGCTCCCACTTCCTGAGATATCTTTCTTTGGGGTTTTAAATTAGGTTGCAATACCGAAGAAGAACTATAAGTTGACAGGGGAACGGTTTGCCCATTTGCCAGACTGTAGCCACTAAATGCAAAGCCGGGATTTATTCTAAAAGGGTCTGTATCTCCTCCCAAGGCAGCCAGGTTGGCTCTTAACTTACCATAGCTAATCCAGGAAGGAAGACTGTTGTGAAAAGTTTCCGAAAATAACCAGGATAAGCTGACCGCAGGATAATTGTAAAAATTATTGCCTGTCCCGTTGGAATAGGTTAATGCAGAAGACCAGTCACCGCGCCACGTTGCCTGTAGAAACAACATATCCTTATATCCCAAATCGGCGCTGGCATACAAAGAATTATAACTTTTTCTGTTCCGGATACCGGCGCTGGTGGTAGGTTGATTTACCGAATTAGCAATATAATAATTGCCCGGATAACTCAGTCCACCACTGGTTGAGCTATTTTCAAAAGTGGTCTTGTAGTGCTGTGCTTCTCCTCCGATATAGCCATTGAAAGAAAGATCATGGTTGATATCTTTATTTAACATCAGCATCCATTTCTGCATGTTACTTTCCTTGGTTTGAAATCCAAGCGAATACAAACCACCGGTAAAGTTTTGTCCCTGTCCCAATTCCTTGTTTTCCGAGCGGGTGTATATATTATTGATATTCCCTTCAAGGACTAATTTTGCCCAATCGGTAAGAGTAAGTGTAAGGGCTATCCTGCCGCGGACAAGCTGTTCTTTTTGCAGATAATTATTTTCATACAGTGCAAACCAGAATCTGGTTTCAGGCGCCAGATTGGTTTCAGCGGAATTTCCGGGATCGGGCACGCCACCAAACTGACTGATATAATGCTGCTTTTGAGACCAGTATTTGGTATCATAATTACGGGGCATCATCCAGGAATACAATTTCCCGAAATTATAGGAAGCAAAAGCATCCAGCCCACCCAGTCGTGGCGGATTCTTACCGTCAAAATCTGTATATGCTGCACTCACATCAACATCCAGGAATTTCGTAAACTTATGGGTCAGGCGCAGATCAAAAGCATTTTTAGTAAATTTGTTGTTACTTACAATCCCCTCTTCTTCATTCCGATTATAGGACAACCTGAAAGTTGACTTTTCACTTCCGCCATCTATAGCCACATTTGTATTATAACCAATTCCTGTTTGAAAAACGTCTAAAAAATTATTAGGCTGAGGTAAATATTTAGTGGGTGTACCGTCATAATTCAGCACATCCTGACCCTGCATCCTCGGTCCCCAGTTTTCTAATTCCCGCCCAATTCCCCGGTCTATATACGGCTTTCCGGAAATGGGGTCGGTAGGAAATACCTTTGTTGTCCATCTTTCAGTAGATTTATAATTGGGGTCTCGCGCGTCTGTAAAGAAATCACCCACCGTACCCCCTCCAAACAGGTTTTGGAACTCCGGACCAGCATAGGCATCGG
>CAZFGP010000257.1:0-3444 GCA_964518685.1 uncultured Terrimonas sp. | reverse complement strand
AAATAAAAATAAAGCTGCCATTGCCGGGAAGAAAAGTGACTTTTTCATATTGTTGTTGTTTTTGTTTTTAATGATTCAATATCTATGCCATCAATACTGCCCTAATTGCCGTTTATACAGTTGTATTGTATTTTCAAGTCCAAGATATAATGCGTCACAGATCAAAGCATGACCAATAGATACTTCATCTATCCAGGGGATCTGTTCTTTAAAATAGCTGAGATTGTGTAAGTCTAAATCGTGTCCTGCATTTAACCCCAATCCCAGTTCTTTAGCCCTTCGGGCTGCCGAGAGGTACGATGCGATTGCTTTTTCTTTATCCGCATGATAGGTTTTAGCATAACCTTCTGTGTACAACTCTATCCTGTCAGTGCCGATTTCTGCTGCTCCCTCCACCATCGTAACCACCGGATCAACAAAAATAGATACCCTGATGCCGGCATCCTGAAAGATATGGATTACCTCCGTAAGATAATCCTTGTTTTGAAGAGTATTCCATCCATGATCGCTGGTAAGCTGCCCTGTAGCATCCGGTACCAGCGTTACCTGTTGTGGTTTTGTTTCCAATACCAGGTCTATGAACTTTTGTTCTCTGCAATTACCTTCAATATTAAATTCGGTGGTGATAATCTTTTTAATTTCTCTTACATCTTCATAACGGATATGTCTTTCATCCGGACGCGGATGAACGGTAATTCCATTTGCCCCAAATCGCTCTATATCTCTTGCAGCCTTTACAACGTCGGGATTATTTCCACCACGGCTGTTACGAAGGGTTGCAATTTTATTGATGTTCACCGAAAGTTTTGTGAGATGTTGCATAAGGCACAAAATTAAAATCTTATTTATGTATCTTCACAGCTTATTCAATTTTTGAATATATTTACATATACTAAACGAAAGTTTAATAAAGACTTGCCCATGAGATTGCTTAGAAAACGACTTGCCGACTCCCGGCTATTTTTTATAGCCTGGTGTATGATAGCGGCTTTCGGTACTTATTTTTGTATGTATGCATTTCGAAAGCCTTTTAATGCAGGGGTTTATGAGGGGTTATCATTATGGGGTATTCATTATAAGATAATACTTATCATTGCACAGGTTTTTGGATATATGATTTCCAAATTCCTGGGTATTAAAGTCATTTCTGAATTGAGGGCTGCCAGCCGGTCACAGCTCATTATTGGACTGATTCTTTTTGCGGAAATAGCATTATTGTTCTTCGGCTGGGTTCCTTATCCTTATAATTTCATTTTTCTGTTTTTAAATGGTTTGCCTTTAGGGATGATCTGGGGCATTGTTTTTAGTTATCTCGAAGGCAGAAAATTCACTGAAATTCTTGCTATAGGACTTAGCGTGAGCCTTATTGTTTCTTCGGGAGTATTGAAAACAATATATTACGAAGTATTTGAATGGTTTCCCAACGTAACTGAATTTTGGATGCCATTCCTGATGGGTTTACTTTTTTTGCCTTTATTCCTGCTTTTTGTATGGATGTTATCGGTTATCCCTGCTCCTACGCAGGAGGATATTATAGCCAGGTCGCCGCGTTTACCAATGAACAATACAGATAAAAGAAATGTCTTTCGTCAATATGGCTGGGGTTTGTTGGGCTTTATTATTCTTTATACTTTCCTTGCTACGCTTCGTGATTTCAGAGATAATTTTACGGTGGAAATATGGAGTGAGATAGATCCCGGATGGAATAAGAATGTTTTCACCCAAACGGAAGCCATTACCAGCGTTGTGGTATTGGCTGTGATTGGCAGCCTTTCTGCTATAAAGAATAATTTTAAAGGCTTTTGGGTGGTAAATGGTATTTTAGCAACAGGCTTTATTCTAACGGTAGTGGCTACCTTGCTTTTTCAACAGCATCAGATTTCTCCATTTTGGTGGATGCTGCTATTGGGAACCGGACTTTTTCTGGCCTATATGCCCATGCAAATTGCCTTGTTTGAACGGCTGATCGCACATTTCAGAATCAGGGCAAACGCGGGTTTTTTTGTGTATATATGTGATTCCATAGGTTATTTAGGAAGCGTAGTATTGCTCCTTTATAAAGAGTTTTTTATGAAGGAGTTGGAATGGTCTGTGGTCTTGATAAAATTCACTTATTTCCAGGCGGCAATCTCGCTTATACTCCTGGCAGCGTCTTGTGTGTTTTTTTACAGACTGGCGCTCCGTAAAAAAGCAGGTGTTTTAGCCGCTGAGTCCAATCATAAAGCTGCTTAGGTATTCAATATTAATAAATCACTCCTTAAAATTCGCTATTATGAGGCAACAGCCTTTACTTTTTACCCCCGGGCCCTTATCTACCTCCCCAACGGTTAAGGAAGCTATGCTTGAAGATATGGGGTCCCGCGACATCGTATTTATGGAGACCGTGAAAGATATCCGAAATGGATTGCTGGAACTGGCCCATGTCAGCAAATCGGCCGGCTATGAAGCGGTTATTATGCAGGGTTCCGGAACCTTTGCAGTGGAAAGTGTAGTAAGCAGCGTGGTTGGAGATAAAGATAAGCTGCTGATATTGGCCAACGGCGCTTATGGCGAGCGGATAGCAAAGATGGCAATAGCGCATAAACTGAATCATCGGGTATTACGTTTTGATGAAGATACTATAGTAACGCCTGGAGCAACAGAAGCGCTCCTGAAAGAAGATCCCGATATTACCCATGTTGCCTGTATTCATAGTGAAACCACTACCGGACTTTTTAACCCGATTACAGAAATTGGTGCCATTTGCAAAAAGTATGGAAAGGTCTTTATTGTAGATGCCATGAGCAGTTTTGGTGGCGTGGAGATGGATATGCAGCAACAGCAGATTGATTTTTTAATTTCTTCATCTAATAAGTGTATTGAAGGCGTGCCGGGCTTTGCCTTTGCCTTATGTAAAAGGAGCGAACTGGAAAAAGCACAAGGTCAGGCGCGTACGCTGAGTCTGGACTTATATGATCAATGGGCAGGGTTAGAAGCCAATGGTCAGTTTAGGTTTACGCCACCAACTTTAAGCTTGATGGCATTCCGCCAGGCGATGAGAGAGTTAGAGCAGGAGGGCGGTGTCCCTGCCCGCGAGAGGCGGTATAAACTGAATAAACAATTGCTTGATGACGGGATGGCTGCGCTGGGCTTCCGGCAATATCTTCAGCCTGAAATACAGGGGCATATTATATCGTCCTTCCTTTATCCTACAGATACTAAGTTTAAATTCAGTATATTTTACAATAAGCTGAACAGCAGAGGATTTGTTATTTATCCGGGAAAACTAAGTAAGGCCGATGCTTTTCGTATTGGAAATATCGGTTATATTTTTTCTAAAGATATAAATGCGCTGCTTATTGCCATTAAAGAAGTGATGGAGGAAGAAGGCGTTAGGATGTGACAGTGAGGTTTACGGTCGGCACCGCAGGTCAGTCCGTAAACCGAAGATTCTTTTCCAAACCC
>CAZFGP010000256.1:0-3516 GCA_964518685.1 uncultured Terrimonas sp. | reverse complement strand
GATTTTTTTAAATCATAGCAATCACCACCCGCCTGCGACAATTTTAAATGCACCCTGTTTTATTTCTTTTCCTTTTAATCCCTTAGTTTTACCACACTTAAATTCAGGTTCATGAAAAGATTTTTTCTGACTCTTTCTTTCTTGATGGTTGTGCTGCTGCTTTCTGCACAGGATATGAGTTTTAGTACCCGGGGCAACCTATATTTTTCAGAAGCCGTGTTACAAACAAAAACTGACCCTTCACAGAAAGACGAATGGAAAGCTCTGCAGAACCCCGTGAATGTAAGTTTTTCAAGCAGCAATATCCGGTATAGCAAAAATGCAATCCCCCTGTCTTCAGTTGAAAAAACATGGACTACCACTGCCTGGAAAGGAGAAAGGGTACATGCGCAACTATTGATATGGACAACCAAACCTATTAAAGCGCTTTCCATTCGCAAGGGTAATCTCAAAAAATCAGGAGGACAGGTTATACCAGGTGAAAATATCAAAACAGGTTTTGTACGCTATTTGATAACTGATGAGTTTGCGGAGGGGTGCGGCTACCGCAAACCGATGGATTTCGACTCTTCACTCGTACCCGATATTATTGATATTGCACCCACCATCTCTGTTGAAGCAAATACGGTTCAACCTGTGTGGCTGAGTATCCAGATTCCTCAGGAAGCCGCTGCAGGAGATTACAAAGGAAGTATTACGATTCGGGCAGACAAAGCCTACACCTTACATTATACGGTTAAAGTAACCAACCGGGTTTTACCTTCGCCCGATGAGTGGAGTTTTGATTTGGATCTTTGGCAACATCCGGCGGCTATTGCAAGGGTTCACGGAGTGCAGTTGTGGAGCGACCGCCACTTTGAACTCATGAAGCTTTATTATAAAATGCTTGCCGGTGCAGGGCAAAAAAATATCACTGCCACCATCATGGATGAACCTTGGGGACACCAAACCTATGACGATTTTCCAGGACTGATTAAATGGACTAAACATAAGGATGGATCCTGGACCTATAATTACGATTTGTTTGATAAATACGTTTCTTTTGTGATGAGTTGCGGTATTAAAAAGCGAATCAATTGCTATACTATGGTTCCCTGGGCCTTATCGTTCCGTTATTACGATGAAGCTGCTGCCAAAGATACCCTACTTAAAGCGCCAATCGGCTCTCCCGAATATGCTGCACACTGGACAGGAATGCTAAGAGATTTCACCCTTCATCTAAAAAATAAAGGATGGTTTAACATTACTACAATAGCTATGGACGAACGTCCCATGAAAGATATGCAAGTGGTAATTGCCCTGTTAAAGGGGATAGATCCGGAGTGGAAAATTGCTCTCGCCGGTAATTATCATCCAGAGATAGAAAAAGACATTTTCGATTATTGCCTTGCTTCCCGGTTTGAATTTGATGCCCCCATACTGAAAGAGCGTATTACTGAAGGGAAACCGAGTACTTACTATACCTGTTGTACAGAAAACTATCCCAATGGTTTTACTTTTTCTCCTCCTGCCGAACACGTATGGTTAGGATGGTATGCAGCCGCTAAGGGATTTACCGGATACCTTCGATGGGCCTACAACAGTTGGGTGGCTGATCCACTGCACGACTCCCGGTTTCGCAGTTGGCCTGCGGGAGATACCTATCAGGTCTATCCCGGACCACGGACCTCTATCCGTTTTGAAAAGCTCATAGAAGGGATACAGGATTTTGAAAAAATTAAACTGTTACAGAAAGAATACGCCCGTAACAATAATTCAGATGCATTAAAGCAACTCAACAATATATTACAATCTTTTGCCATCGAAAAATTAAAAAATGTGTCTGCTGAAGATATGATTGAGCAGGCAAAAAAATCATTGAACTAAAAATCACTGATTATGAAAAAAGTAAGTTCATTATTCCTACTGTTAACTTTCTTATTCTTTTCCTGCAACAGTTCCTCTGTGCCCGAGGAAGATCCCGAAGCCATCTCTCCATTGCCTACACCGCAACAATTAGCCTGGCACGATCTGGAGTTTTATTGGTTTATCCATTTTGGACCCAACACTTTTACCGACAAAGAATGGGGATTGGGTGATGAACCTGCTGATGCCTTTAATCCCACAGCACTTGATTGCAATCAGTGGGCTTCCATTGCCAGGCAATCAGGCGCCAAAGGGATTATTCTCACGGCAAAACATCATGATGGTTTTTGTTTGTGGCCCAGCAAATATTCCAAACATACGGTTCGCGAAAGTAAATGGGAGAATGGTAAAGGTGATGTGGTAAAAGCGCTGTCGGAAGCCTGCAAAGCCAATGATCTGCTTTTTGGTATCTATCTCTCTCCCTGGGATCGGAATCATCCGGAATACGGCACGCCCGCCTATAATGATGTGTATGTAAATACCATGACAGAGGTAGTTAGTCAATACGGACCCTTATTTGAATTTTGGTGGGATGGGGCCAATGGAGAAGGACCCAACGGTAAAAAACAGGTGTACGATTTTCATCGCTTTGAAAAAGTAATTCATGATTTAGCACCCGGCACCGTAGTATTTAGTGATATCGGACCCGATATTCGCTGGGTGGGGAATGAAAACGGGATTGCAGGACGCACCAACTGGAACCTGCTGGATACGGCTGGATTTACCCGGGGAGCCGGTGCACCATCAAGAGATACCTTAAATCAGGGTAATGTAAATGGCAAAAACTGGATTCCCGCCGAGTGTGATGTTAGCATTCGCCCCGGTTGGTTTTACCATGCAGAAGAAGACAGTAAGGTAAAAACCGCTGAACAATTATTCGACCTTTATTTGAAATCTGTCGGTCGGGGTTCTTCTTTCTTATTGAATGTACCGCCCGACAGGAGAGGACTCATTCATGGCGCCGACTCGGCTGCTCTGCTCGGATTTAAAAAATACCGGGATGAAAGCTTTGCCAATAATCTTTTCAAAAATATCAGACTCAGCTACACTAACAAATCCGGCAAAACTGAAAATCTAAGCTTTTCCAATGGTTTCGATAAAAAATTTATCAATACAGGCGGTGATAAAAACATCATTACCATCACTCCCGGTAAGGAAGAAACGATCAATTGTATTTCTTTAAAAGAATATATTCCATTGGGGCAAAGTATCAAACAATTCAAATGTGTGCTGAAAAATGGTAATGAGGCAGTGAAAACCATTGAAGGCACTACCATCGGGCATAAACGTATTCTGACTTTTGGGGCTACTCCGGTAACTTCAGTGGATATCATTATTGAAGATTCCAAAGGTAATGGTTTGATAAGTGATATCGCTGCCTATCGCATTCCGGACGGATTAATAGAAAAGGATTAGAACAATAGATGGGTAACTTGAGGAGAAGACATTGAGAAACAATCCATTTCTCAACAGGTTGCCTATCAAATACAAGATCTTATTCTGTTTAAGAATAGGCCTTCTACTATTTTGGCTGGTAATAACACTCCATAAAAGCTTAATTTCAGACCTCCTTACCTCGATGTTGCAATAAAGTGTTTGTTCGCAAAGTAA
>CAZFGP010000255.1:0-3568 GCA_964518685.1 uncultured Terrimonas sp. | reverse complement strand
ATTCGTGTCAGGATTAACATCAAAAATGTGTCAACTTTTTTCAGGACGGGTCAGCCCCCTGTCCGTTGTATGTCACCCGACCAGCGACAGTGCTAAATATGGACGACAGTATTTCAAATTTGTTTTAATTCTGCCCGGCTTCTTTGGCTCGACATATTTTAGCACTTTAGACGGACAAAATATCTTAACGGAAAAGAGCTAAAATATTTCCCTATGATTTAAAGCCAAACAAACCTAAATATACCATGTAAGAATTTAAAAAAGAACTTCTTGAATTACTCCTTTCACGTTCTGGTGAATTTATTGACATAACCTATTTAATAAATAAATACTGCGGTGAAAATAATCTTTATACCGACGAAAAACTTAAAAATAGGATAAATGCCAATATCATCCTCATCGTTTTAGGACACGAACATTATTATCCCAAATTCGGATTTGAACCAGCCGACAAATGGAATATTAAAGCACCGTTTGATGTTCCCTCTAACGTTTTTATGGCAATTGAACTAGTAAAAGACGGACTGAAAAATATATCGGGAACAGTTATTTACCCCAAAGAATTTGAAGCGGTATGACACAACAAAACACGATTGAAGAAGGACGAAGGCATAACATCATGACGAATAAAAAAAAGCCTTTACTATAAAAGCCCGGAGTTAGAAGACTGCGGGCTTTTTGCTTGCTTCGACAAGTTCACCATGACAGTTGTTCAACGATGCTGTTAGGACTATTCCTATAGGAGGTTTTGTAGCTTTTGTGTATAGTTATAGGCTGGGTTTTTTAAGTTTTGGAGGTGCGAGGTTGCAGTGTTTAAAGTCCTGATTTTTTGGAGAACACAACTCCTTCTTACCCAAATTTTAACACTATTCAGATAGTTTATTTTTAAATACGGCTGCATCTTGGTCTTCATTTAATCCTCTCCACCTGAATTATTTCGTTGGGTTGAATTTGGTTATCTCTGAAACTTAAATCAGGATCAAAGAAAAAATTCCTTGAAAACCATTTCCCCTTCCGGTAAAAGACCCAGCCAAACAGTGCCTTTTGATCATTCATCAAGTCGATGGTATTTTGGACGTTTTTCTCATTGTAGTCGTTGATAAAAATGAAAAACAACTGTCCCAGCGTCATATTTAGAGGTGCCTTAGAAGTAAAGTTGGTTTTAACGACTTCCTGATGTTTTTTATTAAATACAAACTGTACCACCTCTATTTGTGAAAGGTCAATCATATCCAAGTCGGGCATATCTTCATTTATGGGATAATACCAGAGTTTGTAACTGGACGGGGGGATTTTCATTAAGAACAAATAAGTTTGATAACCTAAATAAGGTACGATAAATGTAAGTAAGCTGGTGAGAAAAGAATAATATCCACCTCTAAAATAATAGATCACGACTGAGAGGATAGCGCTGCCCAAAAGCAGGAGGAAAGTAAGGATCAACCCCTTAGTAAATTCATTTCTTTGAATCGGCAGAAACCGATACATAAAAACAACGTGTAGCAATCCTATGATCAGACCGAGCAGGAGAGCAAGGTAATAAAAGGCGTCAATAGCATCAATTGTAAGGAGTGACAATAAACCAATTCCGCCCAATGCTGCAAGGAAGATCAGCAGATAAAGGAAGCCCCTTTTGCCATATTTTTTCCGTATTATATTTTCAGCCATGTCAAATTCAGGTTTGAAAAATTAAAGCTATTATATCTTAAAAAAAATTTTGAAATTAAGATACGAATTTATTATCTTTAAGCAACAAAATAAGAATTTACCCTCCTGTCGCCCCTCTGGTTCTGAAAAATTAAACTCCTTATATTAAATTAGATATATTTATGAAAGCGCTTAAATTTTTAGTGGCTATTATTATGGCAACTGGTTTCCTGGCTGAAAACACGGTGGCGCAACAGGAAGGCGGCGCCGGCTTTTTTATAAAAGTGTATGGAGGTTATGGTTTGCTTACCCCGGGATCTTATACGGGTGGCGCTTCAACCTCCTCATCCGGTTCAGGTACTACTTCTTTTAATTCACCTTCAAAAGGACTTGGTGCAGGGCTTCATTTCGGGGGTGGGCTTGGAGTTATTCTAAGTGAGTTCCTGAATCTGGGGGTAGACGTAGAATATCTGAAAGGCGCCGACATTAAAACTTATTCTCATTACGAGGGGTCAGATTATTTTTGGGAATCAAACTCCATGATATCCCATAATGTCACCAGTATTATACCCAACATTACCTTTAAGGCCTTATCAACGCCTACCTATTACATTTATACCAGGATCGGCATCATTTTGGCAGTAAATACCACCATCAAAACGAATCAGAAAGATTCATCCAGTTCAATTTCCAGTCTGTTTACCTATGATCAAACAGGCAATTACGTTACGAAACTTTCTTTAGGGACTACTGCTGCTATCGGTGTTCAGTTTAATATCACCGAGAATCTAAAAGGATTTGGTGAAATAGTAGGATTTTATTTACCTTC
This sequence comes from uncultured Terrimonas sp., assembly GCA_964518685.1. Lineage (GTDB taxonomy): Bacteria > Bacteroidota > Bacteroidia > Chitinophagales > Chitinophagaceae > Agriterribacter. The sequence continues at coordinate 1,092 of CAZFGP010000255.1, read as the reverse complement.
TTCCCCCAGTTCGTTGACTATTGCGTATAATTCAAAGTCTGTAAAACCGAGTGATGGAACACCAATATCTGAAAATCACGGAACATCCATCTATAACTATAAAAAATCTGGGGAATATAATTTGTCTTCTCCTTATAATCAACCCAAGACGACAAACAATATAAATTATCTTGGTCTCAATGTTGGAGTGGCCTATAAGTTCTAATTATGCAATCTTCTTTCTACAGGCTTCCGCTTCGCTTGGATCATTTGATTCAAAAGAAAAGACTTCCGGGATGTCCGTTAAAACATTCTATTGCTCAAAATCTGCACCTGATTATTTCCACCTATCGGGGTGAATCTTCCTATTCCGAAGACTTTGGATGCAGCCTCTGGGATGAAGAGTTCAACATACAGCTCAATCTCCGGTGGCGGGAGAATTTAGCAGAATCGCTACATCAGGCCATATCCCGATTTGAAAAAAGGCTGCTTCTCCAGGAAGTAAAGGTGTCCATGGAGGAACAAAATGAACTTCTGGAATGGCAAAACCTCCGGGTGAGACGGTGTCTTCATATTGAATTAAGGGGTATTATAAAGAAAACAAATGAGGACTTTACCTTCAGAGATCTTATTTATATTTCTCCGCTTGCACAGAAATAAGAAAGGAATTCGGTTTTCCCGTAATAGAAAAGAAATTATGGTGTTCAGGAACACAGATTACAGTATTCCCGCCGGAGGATCTTCCGGTGTCGGTATATGAATAAATCCTTCAGATCATTGCGCCACTCTGTCCTTCCAGTGATTTGACTCCCCGATAAAATACACAGTTTTGTTATCACCCGAAGGTGAACAATGCGACCATTTAAGAAATATTAAATTTCAGATAAGGATTTCTATTGACAATAAAAAGGGTGCACTATCAGGTTTGAAAACAATAGACTAATCCTTATTACCGAGGTGAAGAAAAATTCATGCCTTTGATCATCCGCCTACCATTTCGATTCATGTGAAGCATCACCCACCGTGATCTTCCTGGCAGAAATGTTGAGCGTCATCGTCATCTCCGTGGAAGAACTTGCATTAAAGCTTTCGGACAAACCTATCAGGTAGGCG
>CAZFGP010000254.1:0-3595 GCA_964518685.1 uncultured Terrimonas sp. | reverse complement strand
CACTTCGCCCCGAAGGGGATTTTAACCTGTTGCACTTATTTGTTGAACTTAGGTTTTAAGAATCTCTAAAACCTGGCGATTGTCTTCAAAACAAAATTTATATGTTGAACAAAATATGAAACAAAGAACAGTATTGATTACAGGAGGTGCCGATGGTATCGGGCTGGCTATTGGAAAAGCCTTTGCGGCCGCCGGATACCGGCTTACTTTGTGTGATCTGCATCAAGACAAATTGCATCAGGAAGTTGCTAATCTTAATACCGGTCAACAAATTGCTTTGGCTGTACCCTGCGATGTAACCAGGGAAGACCAGGTGATTGCAGCTATTCATCAAACAATGGAAGCATTTGGCAGGATTGACATCGTGGTAAACAATGCCGGACTTCAATTTATATCTCCTGTTGAAGACTTTCCCACAGACAGGTTCGAACTCCTGTTAAAAGTGATGCTTGTGGGCCCATTTATGTTTACCAAGCACGTTTTTCCGATCATGAAAAAACAACAGTTTGGAAGGATCATAAATATGGCTTCCATCAACGGATTAATCGGATTTGCAGGAAAATCGGCTTATAACAGTGCAAAACACGGTTTAATCGGTTTGACAAAAGTAACGGCATTGGAAGGTGCAGAACACGGCATTACCGTCAATGCTGTTTGTCCTGGTTATGTGGATACAAAACTGGTACAGAATCAGCTTGCCGACCTGGCGAGATTGCGCAATACGGATGTAGAAAAGGTATTGACAGAGGTGATTTATCCATTGGTTCCTGCAAAGCGATTATTAGATCCTGAAGAAGTGGCCCGATACGTTTTGTTCTTAGCAGGGGAAGAAAGTAAAAACATAACCGGTCAAGCCGTTGTTATTGATGGTGGTTATACCGTACAATAAAAAATCAAATAATCAACAGACCTCTTTATCAGGGATATTTCGGATTTTTGCTTCATCTGCGGGATTCCTGCCGGTGAAACTCCGTCCCGAACTGAAAATGATTTGTTTTTTACTATTCTCGCCCGTAAAATAGTAATATATGATGCGCCGAAACAATAGCATACTTTTATTAAAATTTCCGTATGGTACGCAATGGTAATAATATTTACTCAAGACTCAGGCTATCTTCCTTTCTTCCACCTGTCTTGTTGTTGGTTTTATTCTTTTTATTAATGTATAGTAATAATGCTTTAGGCGTTGAAGAATATATACAGATTCAAAAAGATCGTTTCATTTTCATCAATCGAATTTTGGGGTCGTTTCCGATTATTATTAATAACCTTAGTCAATTCGGAGATGCGGTGATTTTTTTGTCTTTTTTAGGTATTTTTATTGTGTACATCCCTAAAATCTGGGAGTCGTTATTGTCTGCTTTGCTGGTTTGTCTCCTATATTCCTCTCTGCTGAAGAATTTTTTTGCAGTACCAAGACCCGCAGCAGTGTTTGATCATAGCAGTTTTATTATCCTGGGCAAGACATTGACCGGTCACAACAGTTTGCCATCAGGACACTCTATGACTATCTTTACAATACTTACGGTACTCTTATTTGCGTTTGCGCCTCAAAAGTTGACAAATAAGATACTCATGTTTATGTTAATGATTGTTGTTGGTTATTTGCTGGCATTTACAAGAGTAGGCGTGGGGGCGCATTATCCGCTTGATGTAATTTTTGGCAGTATATTAGGATATATCTCGGGACTTACAGGTATTTTTATCAGCCGGAAATATGAAATCTGGACATGGATCAACAATAAAAAATACTATCCGGTTATTGTTTTATTATTTCTGATTTGTTGCATTTACATAATCCTCAAAATAATTGATGAGAATTTGTTGATATTTTACCTTGCATTGGCAAGTTGTGTTGTTACGCTATTTAAAGTGATTCATATTTATGCTAAAAAATAATTTGAGACTCCCTGGTTTTGTTTTGTTATTGAGTTTTCTGAATTTTCTATTGTTTCATTATCCATTTTTTTCTTTTGTTTCTAATCATGTTGATGTTAACAGGTTAAACGGTATCCTCATTATCATTAGCCTGGTAGTTTTGATGTTGCTTGCAAATGCCTTCACGTTTTACCTTATCTTTTTTCTATCCCGTGTTGTTGGAAAATTCCTTTTGGTCATATTCTTTATTATCAATGCGGTTGCGGTTTACTTTGTAAATACTTATGGGGTTATTATAGACGAATCTATGATCGGCAATGTACTCAACACCAATTTTAACGAGGCTAGTGGATTTTTTTCTTTAAAGTTAGTGCTGTATATCGTTTTACTGGGTATACTACCCGGTATTTACATCATTAAAGCCAAAATAGTTAATGTAACATTGAAAAAATTCTTAACCACATCATCGTTGGCATTGCTGGTTATAATTATTATAGCATTTGGCAATGCAAGCAATTGGCTATGGATTGATAAATATTCAAAACAATTGGGCGGCTTAGCTATGCCCTGGTCCTACTCGGTGAATATTTCACTTTTTTATATTCACGATTATCAAAAGAACAAGAAAGAAATATTATTGCCAGACGCTACTATAAGCGATGACGGGAAGTCTGTTGTGGTGTTAGTAATAGGTGAGTCGGCAAGGAGCCAAAACTTTTCTTTGTACGGTTATGAAAAAAACACGAATCCATTGCTTTCACAAACAAAAAATTTATATCATTTCAATGCTACTTCCTGTGCTACCTACACTACCGCAGGCGTTAAATGTATTTTGGAGCACAAGAACACCGGTGACTTGTATGAAATCTTACCTAACTATTTATATAGAAATAATGTTGAAGTTATCTGGAGAACTACCAACTGGGGAGAGCCCCCGGTTCACATAAAAAATTATCAAAACAGAGAAGATTTGGTTAAGGATTGTAAGGGAGTTGACTGCAATTACGATGAAGTGCTTTTGTCCGGACTAAAAGAACGAATATTATCCAGCAAAAAAAATAAAATATTCATTGTGCTGCATACAAGCACAAGTCACGGACCCACCTACAGTAAAAAATATCCGCCACAATTCGAGACTTTTAAACCCGTATGCAACAGTGTTGAATTGGCAAATTGTTCTAAAGAGGAGCTAATCAATGCCTACGACAATACTATTGTTTATACAGATTATATTCTCTACAATCTCATTGAGGACTTAAAGCAATTAAAAGAATATCGAAGCACAATGCTTTTTGTTTCAGATCATGGAGAGTCTTTAGGAGAAAAAAATTTATATATGCATGGAGTACCCATGAGCTTTGCGCCTAAAGAGCAATATGAAATTCCGTTTATTGTTTGGTTGTCGGATAATAGTTCAAAACAGCTTAAGCCTGCAGAAACCTTATCTCAAAACAACGTGTTCCATAGCGTCTTAAATTTCCTGGGTGTACAAAGCCCGATTTATAATGAGAACATGAATATTTTTAAGTGAATACTTCATTCCTTGAAACAACAGAAGTGGTAGATTGCTGTTTGGCGTTGGAACGCAAGCAGGTCTGATTTTTATCCTTCTTATTGCCGGCAGGTTAAGTTCCGGTAGTGTTTGACCTTTTGAGGGATATATTTTCAACCACCGAAATAAGTATCAGCGTGAATGACCCTTTTATAATCATTGACA
>CAZFGP010000253.1:0-3652 GCA_964518685.1 uncultured Terrimonas sp. | reverse complement strand
GGTGTCAATCGTGCAATCCTGAACGAAATCTTCCTGTTTTTGTATTTCTTCTTTAAATACATCACGAAACGATGTTCTTTTTAATTCCCGGATGGCTTCGTCTAATATCTTTTGATACATTTCAAACCCGATCTCCGCCATAAATCCACTCTGTTCTCCTCCCAATAAATTCCCTGCCCCACGGATATCCAGATCGCGCATAGCGATTTGAAATCCGCTACCCAGGTCGCTATATTGCTCCAGGGTTTGCAAACGCTTCCGGGAATCATCCGGCAACGTACTCATGGGGGGCGCCAGTAAATAGCAAAATGCTTTTTTGTTGCTGCGCCCAACCCTCCCGCGCAGCTGGTGCAGATCGCTTAATCCAAACTGGTGCGCATTGTTAACAATTATTGTATTTACGTTAGGAATGTCTACACCACTTTCAACAATATTGGTAGATACCAGTACATCGTATTTCTGTTCTATAAAATCCATTATTCTTTCTTCCAGTATGTGCCCTTCTAATTGTCCATGAGCTACGCCAACGCTGAGATCAGGACAAAGGCCACGAATAATATCAGCCACTTCATTCAATCCCACCACCCGGTTGTGAATGAAGAAGACCTGCCCCCCGCGTTCCGTTTCAAAATAAATGGCATCTCTGATATGATCAGGGTTATACACCTGAACCTCCGTTTGAATAGGCTGGCGGTTAGGTGGCGGCGTATTAATAATACTCAGGTCCCTCGCCCCCATCAGGCTAAACTGCAGGGTTCTGGGGATAGGCGTTGCTGTAAGTGTAAGACAATCCACATTGGTCTTAAGGGTCTTAATCTTTTCTTTATGTCCCACGCCGAATTTCTGCTCTTCATCTATCACCAATAACCCAAGGTCTTTGAATTTTACCTCTTTTCCAACCAGCCCATGTGTACCGATAATGATATCAATTTTCCCTTCTTTCAACTTTTGAAGCGTTTCCTTTTTTTCTTTTGAAGATTTAAAACGATTGAGATAATCTACTGTTACCGGAAAATCTTTAAGCCTGTCCTGAAAGGTCTTATAATGCTGAAATGCGAGGATGGTAGTGGGGACAAGCACGGCGGCCTGTTTGTTGTCGCAACAGCTTTTAAAAGCAGCACGAATGGCAATCTCCGTTTTACCAAAACCAACGTCTCCGCAAATCAGTCTGTCCATCGGATGTGGTGCTTCCATATCTTTTTTAACATCTGCAGAGGACTTGCTTTGGTCGGGCGTGTCTTCATAAATAAACGATGCCTCCAGTTCGGTTTGCATATAGTTGTCCGGGCTGTGTGCAAAACCTGGCTGGGCCTTTCTTTGGGCATACAGTTGAATCAAATCAAAGGCAATTTCCTTAACCTTGGTTTTTGTTTTTTCTTTTAGCTTCTGCCAGGCATCACTTCCTAATTTGTTCACTTTTGGCGTGGTGCCTTCCTTGCCAGTGTACCGCGCAATTTTGTGCAGAGAATTTATATTTACATACAGGATATCCGAATCCTTATAAATAATCCTGACGGCTTCCTGCAGTTTCCCATTAACTTCTATCTTTTGCAATCCGCTGTACACGCCAACCCCGTGGTCTATATGGGTCACGTAATCGCCTGGTTGCAACTCGCGAAGCGTGCGGAGGGTAAGCGCCTTGTTTTTATTAAAGGCTTGTTTGATCCGGTACTTATGATATCGCTGAAAAATCTGATGATCGGTATAGCAAATTGCTTTATGATCGTGATCTATGAAACCGGCGGAAATAGAAATGGATACTGGAATGAAGTCAATCTCTGCCTTCATATCCGAGAGAATACTGTGGATACGTTCTAATTGCCGTGGGTTTTCTGCAAACAGAAATATCTTATATCTTTTGTCTGCCCATGATTTCAAATCGCGAATAAGAAAATCAAACTGCCGGTTAAATGAAGGCTGTTCTTTGGTATTGAATTCCAGTTCGAGTCCTCCGAAATGAGCCTTGTGTCCAAATTCTATAATATTCCGTAACTGTAGTTCATTTTCAAAGTCGGCAGCCCGCACAAAATCATGGCTGCTTACTTCTGTCTTTTCCAGCGCATCTTCTGTAATGTTGTTGGATTGAAGGGTACCCTGCACCCGGAAAAAAATGTCCAAATCTTCCTCCTGTACCTGTATTTTTTCCTTAATTACATCCCAGTCCTGCAACCATATCGCCGTATTTTCGGGCAAAAATTCCAGTAAGGATACTTTCTCTCCCGTTTCAAATTGTGTTTCTACATTAGGAATAATGTTTACCTGCAATAGCTTTCTTTCACTTAATTGGGTTTCGGGATCAAAAATTCGTATAGAATCAACTTCGTTGCCGAATAATTCAATACGATAGGGCTTTTCATTGCCAAAAGAATAGATATCCAGAATCCCCCCTCTGAGGGCAAATTGTCCGGGTTCATATACAAAATCAGTTCTTTCAAAACCATAATCCACAAATTGCGAGAGCAACGCCGGAACATTGATGCTCTCAGCGGATCTAATGCTGATGATGTTGCCAGAGAGGGTTTTGGGCAAAACAACTTTTTCAAACAAGGCCTCAGGATAGGTAATAATAGCGCCTGCCCGCCTGCCCGAAGCCATAGAAAACCGCGTCAACATCTCCGTACGTAACATTACGTGTGAGGCATTAAGCTGGCGATAATTCTTTCTGTTTTTAAAAGAAGAGGGAAAATAAAACAGGTTGAGTGCGGAAGTAAGATTTTCTAAAGTATTATGAAAATAGGCGGCTTCCTCCGCATCATTTAAAATAATGAGATGATTAAAATCAGTTGCAAGGTCGTGCTGAAAAACCGCCCCAAAAACAAATTGGGAGGCGCTGCCATTAAGGTTTTTAAGGAAAAGCCGTTGAGGTTTGGACATTACGATCCTGTCCGCAATCTGAAATATGCGGGGATCTTTCAAATAATCATCCGTCAACGCACTCAAATTCATCTTCTAACAGGTACTACGCTTATCCTTGATTTTTACTTTGCACAAATAAATAGTTTGCAAAGATAAGATGTTTATCAAAAATATAAGCCTCTTCAGAGAGGTACCCTACAAATTGCATCTAACAACAATACTATCCTCTGTCTATTAGTAGGTTCCGTACGGGTATGACTTTTCCTTCAACCAGATTAACTCCGCATTTCCTGATCAGGCGTTAAGACTCGATTATAATCAATCTGGGATAAGCCGAATTAGCGATAGAGACAAATAAGTAAGTTTAGATTTTTTAGTGTATTAATAAAGGTTTGGAAATTCGTAAATCTCTGCCATTAACAATCTGGACAGTATATCTGCCGGAAGCAAAAGGAGCATAAATAGGAGAAATGAAAGAGCCGCCATTATGTATTATAGACTGTCGGCTTACAATTTGCCCCCAAATATTAACAATATTAATCTGATAAACTCCTCTTGGTAAAGTTTCAATTTTTAGAGATGTTTTCCCGTTAATGACCGGATTCGGATAAAGTTGAACGCTATTATTGGTTGATAAAATGGAAACGACAATGGTTTTGCTATAAACTGTTGTACCTGTTTTCTCCACCCCTTTGATTCTATAAAAACATTTTTCGTCGAATTGGTTTGTGTTGTGTGTGAATGAGTAATAATTAGGTGCGTTATTGTTATTCTTTGGATTGATTTTGTCAATTTC
>CAZFGP010000252.1:0-3667 GCA_964518685.1 uncultured Terrimonas sp. | reverse complement strand
GGAATTTTAAATGCACCCTTATCACCGGGCTCTATTTTACACATAAAATAGTATAATAGCAAATTTGTTTAGTTTTGAAGTCAAATCAAGATTTAGCATGGATATTCCTTTAATGTCAGATTTAGCCGCCAGACAGGAAGCTCCGGAAATATTGTTCTGGGTTGGATGCGCGGGAAGTTTTGATCAGCGTGCACAAAAAATCACCAGAGCTTTTGCTGCCATACTTAATAAGGTGCAGATTAAGTATGCTATTCTCGGAAAGGAAGAAGCCTGTACCGGTGATCCTGCCAGAAGAGCAGGGAATGAATTTTTATTTCAGATGATGGCTTATCAAAACATTCAGACGCTCAACAATTACGGTATTAAAAAAATAGTCACCGCTTGCCCCCATTGCTTCAATATCATAAAAAATGAATACCCGGCATTAGGAGGTACTTATGAAATAATACACCATACTGTTTTTCTTCAACAACTCATTGATGAGGGTAAATTAAAGATGAAAGAAAACGGCAGTTTCAAAGGAAAGCGGATTACTTATCACGACAGCTGCTATCTGGGACGTGCCAACAATATATATGAAGCTCCCCGAAAAGTGCTGGAAGCCCTGGACGCTGAACTGGTAGAAATGAAGCATTGCAAAAGCAAAGGAATGTGTTGCGGAGCAGGGGGGGCGCAAATGTGGAAAGAGGAAGAAAAAGGATCGGTAAGGATCAATATTAAAAGAACCCGGGAGGCTATTGATACCGGAGCCGGGATCATTGCGGCAGCCTGCCCTTATTGCAATACCATGCTGACGGATGGCTTGAAAACCCAGGAAAAAGAAGACAGTATGCAGGTATTAGATATTGCCGAATTAATAGAAGCATCAATGCAGTAACATGAAAAACCTTAAATGGAAAATCCTTTCTTCCGAATACCTGTACAGAGCTACCTGGTTTACCATCCGTAAAGACCGCTGCGAAACCCCAGGCAAAAAGATCGTAGATCCTTATTATGTTTATGAATTTCCAACATGGGTGACCGCTATGGCACTTACGGAAAATAATCAGGTAATCATGGTACGGCAATATCGCCATGCGCTGGGGGAAACGCTGATGGAAATACCAGGAGGCTGTGTGGATGATACCGATGCCTCTTTGCAGGCTGCCATTGAAAGAGAACTGCTTGAAGAAACCGGGTATAAGTTTACGCATTACGACTATTTAGGAAACATCTCACCCAATCCGTCCACCAATAATAACCTGATGCATATGTTTCTCGCCAGTGGGGGTATAAAAGTGCAGGAACAACATTTGGATCCTAATGAAGAAATAGAGGTCTATCTGTTCAGTATTGAAGAAATAAAACAAATGCTAAAGGATAATAAAATACTCCAGGCGCTCCATGCCACCTGTTTGTTTTATGCATTAAATAAATTAGGCTATATGCATTATTGAGAAGGACTTTTCAAAACATGGATACTCCTAATTCATAAAAAACAATAACAAATAATGGATATGTTTTTTGGCATCCAAATCAAAAAACTATCTTTTTCAACTCGATACCCACAAGGTTATCCACAAAAGGATAATTTAAAAGCAGGTTTACAGGTGGATTATTCACAATTTAGCGAGCAGAATGCTTCCCTGATGTTTCAGGAACGCATATTTTCATATTGCAGGGGGATTCCCAAATCCCAACTTTTTGAAGCTTGTATAATGGCTTGCAGATCATCAATCTTTTTTCCGGTCACTCTTACCAAATCGTCGTTAATGGAAGCCTGAACCTTTGCCCCAGAATCTTTTATGAGTTTCACGATTTTTTTTGCATCCTCCTGTTTTAAACCATTTCTTACACTCACCTCTTTTTTCCATACTTTTCCGCTCTGGCTCCCTTCCTTGGAAAGATCAAAGGCCTCAGGCGCTATTCCCTGTTTGTGCGCCCGGCTGATCAATACATCAATCAACTGACGCATTTTCATATCATCGTCGGTTTCAATATTCAACCGATATTCTTTCCTGTTAAAATCAATTACAACATGAGCATTTTTAAAATCAAAGCGATTTGTAATTTCCTTTTTCGTAACGTTTACTGCATTATCCAAAAGCTGAGCATCAACTTTGCTAACCATATCAAATGAAGGCATAAGAAGGATTTTTATTTATGAATTAAATTTTGCCTATATCGAAAAAATTGCCTGAACTCCCTGAAAAAGATTTACCGTCGTATACCCATATACAAGTAACCGTCTTCACAAATAAATCTCCCTCATTCTAAAACGACAATGAGTTTCGTAAAGTTATTTCATTTACTTTTAAATAAATTATCATTATAACATGGCTCTGAAAAAAAGATTATTGGCAATAGTTTTTATCTCCGGCTTAATCACTCTGACGAATGTAAATGCGCAGGGTAAGAAAGCGCCAAGAATGTTTTATGAATTAAAGCTCTACCACTATTCTTCCTCAGCTCAGGAAACACAGCTCGATAATTATTTATCTATAGCTTACCTGCCAGCCCTCCACAGAGCCGGCATTAAACAGGTAGGTGTATTTAAACCTTTAGCCAATGACACGTCAACCAGCAAAAGGATTTATGTATTGCTGCCTTATTCATCTTTAAGCCAAATGATTTCTCTGCCTCAGCAATTGCAAAATGATGTAACCTATACCCATAAGGCTCAACTGTATATTGATGCGCCTTTTAATGCAGCTCCCTATAACCGCATGGAATCTGTTGTTTTAAGAGCTTTCCGTTTAGCCCCGCAATTAACCACGCCTCATTTAAAAGGCGCTAAAAAAGACCGGGTATATGAATTACGCAGCTATGAAAGTCCCACTGAAAAACTTTATTGGAAAAAAGTTCACATGTTTAATGAGGGTGGGGAAATTCCACTCTTTAAACGACTTCAGTTCAATGCCATTTTTTATGGAGAAGTAATTGCCGGAAGTCATATGCCGAATCTGATGTACATGACCAGTTTTGAAAATCTGGCAGATCGGAATGCCCATTGGGATACATTTCGTGCCGACAGTGAATGGAAAACACTTTCGGCCAAACCGGAATATCAGAATATCGTATCCCTGAATGAACAAATACTAACCCGTCCAACTGATTATTCAGATTATTGATTGCAGAAACCTAACGGGTTCAGTTTTTCTCTTAATATTTCTGTATCTTCCCAATTTATACCTATTAACATACATTTCAGGAAGGAAATTTAATATAAATAAAATAATAGTCATATCTTTTTCCTAATACCTTATCAAAGATGTATAAAACAGGTACTATATTATTTTTACTCGTGTTTTTTATTAATACTATCGTTGCCCAGCAGCCTAACGAGATTGCAGGTAATTATATTCTTGATGACGTTGAAAACGTAAAAAGTAGTTTTCTGTTAAAATCCAATTATACCTTCACTTTCTCTTATAATTATAAAGGCATTGACAGGTATGGATCAGGAAGATGGATGACGGAAAAGAATACGATAGTATTTACCAGCCGGCTCCAACCAGCCAGAAATTATAAGTTACTATCGGCAAGAAGAGTAAATGATAATTATGTAACTATAAAAGTTACGGATCCTGACCCCCTTATCGTCAAAGGAGTGGAATGCATCTTATTTACATCAAGAGGAAAACAAAAATTGTTTACCGGAGATGACGGTATAGTAAGATTTCCGAAG
>CAZFGP010000251.1:0-3712 GCA_964518685.1 uncultured Terrimonas sp. | reverse complement strand
TTTCTTGTCCTAATTTAAGTTGATTTTTTGTCAACCTATTTCAGGACGAGACACTCTTTGGGAAAAGGTCATTGTCTGTGACATAGAAATTGTCGAACTAAGGATTGTTAGAATTATGAAGAGTAGTCGGGTCATGTCTTATGGCATACAACGGTTTTGCAGCTTTGCGAGGGCTGGGAAATAGAAGCACTAAAGTTGAGTTTAGCACTACTGCTGAATGGAAGTACAAATGTTGAATTTTGCACTTCACCCCAGATCTTGCAAAACTGCTCGTTGTACGTTCGGCTTTTTTATGCAAGTTGTAAATATTCATTTTCAATTTTCACATTAAAGTTTATGTCTGCCTTTAAAGCTCTAAAAACTTTCAAAATTGTGTCAATTGTTGCACTATTTGTACTGCTTTCTAACTTAGATATTTGAGATTTTTGAACACCTACAAGTTCGCCTAACTGTTCTTGTGTCAAGTTTCGTTCTTGCCGTGCGGTTTTAATCATACGTCCCAAAACATCCATACGAAGTTCATATTCGTAGTCGTCTCTCTCTTTTGTTCCAACTTTGCCGATGTATTTATCTTTCATTTCGGCAAGTGAGTACGATTTCATTTCTTTCGTTGCCATAATTATTTTTTCTTTTTTCTGTTAAAATATTCTTGCCTAATCCGTTCAGCTTTGTCTATTTCTTTTTGAGGAACTTTTTGGTCTTTCTTTATAAATCCGTGAGTTGCCAAAACAAGTGTATCTTTTGTTTCTGTTTTGTCCCAAAATGCTAAAAGTCTGTTTTGGTTTCCCATATATTTACTTCTGAATTCCCAAATTTCTCCTTGTAATTTTTTAAAAAGCTTTGGGTCATTCGTTTGTTCAGCAAGGTCAATGTTGTAAAACATTTTATTAGCAGATTTTTGGTCAAGTTTCTCAATAAACTCGTCCGCTTCTTCTAAAAACCTTGTAACAAAATACCTCACTAATTATTTTTCGTCAAAGATAAGCAAAGTTTCCAAATGTCGCAACTTTTTGTTGATGAAAATTTTTGCGAATGTTGGTATAAGCTGACGTACGGTTTACGGCTTGCAGCAGATGGGGAAATAGAATTCCTTTCCGCCCGAACCGTTGCCAAATTTATAATAAAATGTTCATTGTTTATTCTATCGCTCAATAGAGTTTCGTCAGCCTGGAACTACTGCCCAATAATGTTACAAAAGCTCATTGATATTCCTTCAGCCCCACTTGCTGCAAACCGATGTAAGCAGTGTCTTAACCCCTTATAAACTGGACGGTTTTTTCAAAGAGGTTTGCTACTGATTATTCATTTAAGGTTTCACCGTTACCTTATTGAGTTTTTTGAGGCATCGGCAACAAAGATGATTGGGAAGGGCAAGGAACGATTTGTGTCATTCCTTGCCTATCATCTCCGTTGATCAGATTATTCCTGGCGGGTTGCTCTCCAGCATTGCCCGATTCCGCTTGACCTGACAAGACAAATGTAGAAAACATTTTTCGGTAATATGCTTCCCATTTCTTCACGGGAGTCGTCATGCCGATTTGTCCATGTTTGCGCTTGAAATTATACCAGTACACATATTTTTCGATATGCTGTTTAGCATCAAAATAACTCGAAAAACTGTGCCTGTCTATCAGTTCGCTTTGCTCAATGGAATGAAAGGCTTCAATGTAGGCATTTTCTTCCGGCGTAGCTACATGGGTAAACTCCTGTTTTGCTTCCAGTGCTTGCAAAACTTCCCGCACTTTATGGGCAATAAACTGCGAACCATTGTCATTGCGTATAACCACTCCCTTGAGACCGTAACGAAGATCCAGCCATCGCATCAGTGCAATAACATCTGTCTGGCGAACGCTGGATCGCAATAACCAACACAGTATTCTTCGACTGTAGACATCCATTATTGCAAGTTGATAATACCAGCGACGTTCTCCCTGAACCCAAACATACTTTATGTCAAGGCACAAGTACTCCATTGGCTTTATTGCCTTAATACGGCGGTGCTTCACCCATTTTCTTTTACCCTGAACCTCTATCCGCTTGCTGCACAGCAAGTGGTTCTCTTTCATTAAACGATACACTTTTTTGTGATTGATATAATACTCAAGCTCCCGAAGCTCTGCGGTCATTTTTCGATATCCATATATGCAATAGTCCATCGAAAGAACAGCGCGTATCTGGTCCACAACCAGGCTGTTTTCCACAAAACCACAGTTGCCAATAACGGTGCGCGTACTGGCTTTCATACCTCTGGAACCTGGATGCGCATGATAATACAGACTACTCTTTGCTACGTCAGCCCACCTGCAGAGCTTGTCTATACTTGTTTTATCTTTATACCTGGCTATCATCTCTTTGCTTTCTGATAATGGGCATCGCTTTTTTTTAAAATCTCAGTTTTAAATTCCAGTTCAAGTGCCTGGTTGGCTACAATCTTTTTTAACCGGGCATTCTCTTCTTCCAGTGCCTGCAACTGAGGATCGACTTTCTTGTAACTGGCTTTTAATCCATCTTTACCCTTGACCAGATATTTCTTTTTCCAATAACTGAGCACAGAATGTGCAAGGTTGTACTTACGGGCTGTTTCTGTTGTGCCTTCCCGTTCGGATTCCTGAAGGATACTGTACTTCTCCTCAGGTGTGAATTGACGTCTTGTTTTTGACATACTCCCTAAATTTATTGTGACTAAATTGATTTACAATTTTAGTCCAGCCTTTTAGGGGGCTAAGACAGCAGCAGTTTGTCTATCCACAGCCTTCTAATTAGTATTTTTCCCTTCCCTTAATTTTCAAGTCTGTTAGACTAAGCAAAAAATTACAACACTGGTAATATCTACTATTTTCTTCGGGTGTCCACCTGTCAACAACCTGATATTTATTTTCGGCCTTCCCTTCTAAAATCCATTCAGAACCATCTTTTCCAAAATTAACTTCCTTTGAAATTAACTTCCAAAAGTCAGTTTGGTTAAGCCTGCGGATAAATTCTTGCCAAGTTTTTTTGTCTAAAATCTTCTGCTTGGCTATCGACAGTTCACCCGGGTCATAGCCACCTGCTCCGTTTGATAACTTCCAATAAAGAACATATTCGTCAACATGTTTCTCAATGCGTATTGCAATAGGATTATGAAATGTTCTTAGCCAAGTAAACCGATAAATTTCATTTTGGGATTTGTCTTCATAAATTACAGGTTCTCTCAATGCAAACAATTGTCTTGAATACCAAGTTACCAAAAATGAGTCAAGCCCAACCGTGTTTGAAGTGTCATGAAACGATTTAAGGGGAAAGTAAAATGTAGTACTGTCTTTCGGAATAAAACTTGTGTCAGTTACGATTATTTTCTCAGAATTCGGCGCTGTTGAAATATTGATTTGCTCCTGACAAGAAATAAAAAGAAAGGTTATTAGAATCATGGTCATTCGCATAGTCAGTTGAAATTGCTGCTTACGCCTGGAGGCTTTGCGCAGGCGTGGCATTTGAAATCCATCTGTCGAAATACCGTATGCCAATTTAGTGTAAAAATGTTGTATTCAGATAATTTTTATAAGGATTTCATCTGCCAAAAATTGCTGCTGACAGATGCAATCAGCCCGGCAGACTTCCGTCCAGCCACACTTGTGCAAAACCGTTTGTTGCATGGCGTTTTCTTTCCACCGGAATGTCTATATAAATGGTCGCTCAATAGCAATTCTGAGTGTCTGGGTTTTTGAAGGCTTAA
>CAZFGP010000250.1:0-3724 GCA_964518685.1 uncultured Terrimonas sp. | reverse complement strand
AAACGGTAAAGGTGTAATACTTCGGGGAACGCCGGTAATGGAAGATAAGGACGACAAAAAACCTCACTTAACTTATGAACAGTCTTTAGGTCTTTTGAAAGATGCCTTAACTAAATACAAGTTTGCGACAGGCACAATGCCTGGACGTGTGGTTTTGCATAAGACTTCAAAATATTACGAAGACGAATTGGACGGTTTTACGCAGGCAATGCAGGATTTGGGAATTACGGAATACGATATAGTTACCGTTATGGAAACAGATTTACGTTTCTTTAGAAACAACCTTTACCCACCAATAAGAGGTTCATTATTTTCGTTGACAGAGCAAAGACACATACTTTATACAAGAGGCTCGGTTCATCAATATCAGACATATCCCGGAATGTATATTCCTGCACCTTTAGAAGTGAGAATCGTAGAAGCAGTTTCCTCAGTAAAAACAATCTGTAAAGAAGTTCTTGGATTAACAAAAATGAACTGGAACAATACACAATTCGACAACAAATATCCGATTACGATTGGGTGTGCTAGGCGGGTTGGGGAAATAATGAAATATCTTGAAGAAAATGAACAACCAAAAGAATCCTATGCATTTTATATGTAACGGACATCTGATTACTCAAAAGAGACATTGGACAAGAACCACTGGCTATAACATCGGTTTTGCAAGAGAGCGGGCGAAGTGCTTCGTATTAACATCTTTATTATATTAAAGTACGGCTCTTCGATTGAGCATTTGTGCTAAAATCCGCTCCCTCGCAAAGCCGAAAACCGTTAGCAGCAAGGCAAAGGGGACACTCCAAAAAATTGACAATCTAAACAAATGGGAATTGCAAAATCTATATCGGCGATTGGTGAATTTGGATTTTATTCAGATGACTACAAAATATTCGCATCCACTATCGGGCAATTCTTCAGTGCTAACATTAAGGCTCGCTTTTTTGACCATCTGTGTGAAGATGAAATTCTTAAAAAGAATGATGAGTTTATTGACCTTGGAAAATTTATTACTCTCCCAATGACCGTTTCGTTTTGCAGGTATGACGAAAGCAAACCCTCATATCAAAACTCGTATTGCACTTACGAAATTGAAATTCCTGTTCAGATTAAATATAAACGGAACCTGACGCTTGCGTTCATTCCGAACGGCATTTTTGAACTAAGAGGTTTACCCTTCAGTATTTCATGGTATGGTTTCATAGCGGATATCTTAGGCTCAAACGATCATTATTATGCATCGCACAAAATCTATGTACATGAGATTTTGAAAGTAAGAAATTGCTATATAGACATTCTCAGTAAAATAAATTGTTCCGAAGTAATAATCTGGACTGACGCATATTACGAAACAGAAGATAGATATATTTATGACATCAGATCAAATAAAATTGATAGATTTCAAGACATTGTAAAAGACATTTATCAGCTTGATAAAATCACTCTATTCAATTTTATTGGTGCGTTAAAACAGGACAAAGGAATTATGAACGGATTACAACAAAGTGTATCTACAAATGTAGCGTTTTGGGATAAGTTCTCTGATAAATATGAAGTTGCTAGCCGGTAACATACGCGGTTTGGCAAGAGAGCGGGGCGACGAATATATGCTCGGCTTTTTATGTGCTAATCAAACTTCGGTTTCGGCAGACGAATAACTATCAATAATTACGAAAAAGAATGAAAAATAAAATAAACTGTTCTTTCAACGTCCTATTCAAACAAAAAAATAATATAGATATGATATTTCGCAACAAACCATTTAATTCTAAAACTTGAATGATTTTATTACAATAACATAAAAGTAATATGAGAGCTAAAAGAAAAATCGGATTAATATTGTTAAGCATTGTGATAATTTGCTGGATATCCGTACCTATTCTACCATTCTTTGACTTTCCAAATAAAGCAATTATCATAACTTCATTACTTGTGAGTGGAGAAGTCTTGTTTATTATTACGATTGCTTTGTTAGGGAAAGAGTATTGGCAGAAAATAAAATCAGGATTTAAACTTATCGTAAAAAAAACAACAAAAGGCAGAACATAGAAACAACAAAATAACAGGATGAATATTTTTTTGAAAATAATATAAATAATAACCCCGAACCGATAACAAGCGGTTTGAAAGCAAGCACGGTTGAATTGCTCTGTTTGAACTTTTATGCCATATTTGAATTGTGATTCCCGCATCAACAAAAACATATACATTAGACGAAGTAACAGACAAAATAATTGGCAAGAAAGGAGCGCCAAACAGAGACAGATTTGAATACGAACTTCAAATGGACTTGATTGGCAAAGCAATCAAAGAAAGCCGGAAAGAGAGGAAATTGACTCAAGAACAGTTAGGCAAATTGGTTGGTGTACAGAAGGCACAAATTTCAAGACTTGAAAGCAATGCAAGTAATGTCACAATGGACACATTGATGAAAGTATTTACTGCATTGAAAGCAAAAGTGAAACTACAAATAGAATTACCAAACGCAAAATTTAATGTGGCAAGATAAACCCACAGCCAATACATACATTGCGTAATCTTCAAATTTTTACCCATTTGGAGATATGGTAACAAAGAAATTGCCTGGCATTAATTACACCAACGTTTAGAAATGTACCCCTTGCAATTATCGCAAGACAGGTATGCAAAACCCTAATTGGCTACTTTTTCTATTTTTCCACAGGCTATGGGCAGCGTAACCTGAGCAGGAATATCTCCTACCGAAGCAACGGACGCGGGTAAATTAGTGCCTGAGGGAACTCCATGGATATATAATACACGCCTGTCTAAGTGAAGTGCAGAATCACCAAAGGACTTAGTAAAAGCACCCTGCAACTGTTTCAATGGTATCTTCACTTCATAGTTATAAGAACCATCCGCTCCAGATTTGGGATAGGTGTTGCTCCCCAATTGCATTTCAGCCGGTTGTGCATTAAAAGGAACCATCGTGGTACCCGACACGGATTCCGTTTCAGTAACATCCACTATTCCATCTTTATTTTTATCCTGATCTGCCGATGCACAGGTAGCTATACTGTCATTTACAAATCCATGAAAGTGCTGCCAATGTTCCATTTCGGGAGGAGCATCCTTAATTTGTATGATAGCGGTTAAAGTATCTCCTGAAATCACAAACCTCGCAGTTCCATTGGTTTGTGTTTTAGTAATGTTAGCATTCAGTGGCTGAAGTTGCGCTTCGTACACTTCTTTCTGAACTGCAGGAGTGGTGGAAGATTCTTCACTTTTTTCTGTACTGTTACATCCTGTAAAAGCAATAAGGATAGCGCTGAACGCTATTGCCATAGAACTTGTTTTCATGATTTAATATATTAGTAATGAATAATTTCCCTAAAACCAACCTGAATTCAAATCAGTACGGAGGAGAATTGAATGAGGATTTAAATATTGTAAAATTAAACAATAAAATGCAAAAAAGAGTCTCATCACTGAAACTCTTAATTATTCGTGACCCCATCATGATTCAAACCTGAAGCCTTTCCGCCCGTGGCGGGATACGCTATTCAGGGATGCACAAAAGGTTATTGATTTTCTTTGCCGATTCTTTCAATATTAATAGATAAAAAAAAGGGCTTCATCTGCTGAAACCCTTTATGGTAGTAGTGACCCCGTCAGGATTCAAACCTGAAACCTTCCCGCCTTAGGCGGGATACGCTATTCAGGGATGCACAAAAGGTTATTGATTTTCTTTGCCGATTCTTTCAAAATT
>CAZFGP010000249.1:0-3736 GCA_964518685.1 uncultured Terrimonas sp. | reverse complement strand
TTACTGTAAAGAATTACAGCCGATTTAACTCCGATTTTAGTCGGACAACAATGATAGAAAAGATCAAAAAAGGATGGTATGCGATAGCAGATAAGACCTTCTATATTTCTATAGATGAAAAGTTGCATCCCTTTGTCCGGCAGACAAACGGTGAGTGGGAACTTGTAGTTCCTATTGAACAACCCAATGTTCCGGTATCCTATTCTATTATCTGGTAATTAAAAAATACAATGAAATCTGCAAAATATTTCTTTGAGATAAGTCCGATGAAATTGCTGTTTGGAACAGTGTTTTTTTTCATAGCTTCCTTTAGTCTCTCAGCCCAAACTCCTGTGGATACAACTATTCATGTACAAAAGGAAGAGGATTTTTATACGATTCAAACTGTACCTATTCCCGAAGGAATTCTTCTTGAAGTGGGAGGTATGGCTTTTCTACCGGAAGATGCACTCGCCGTATCCACGCGCCGGGGAGAAATATGGATCATTACCAATCCCTATATGAAAAATGGAGAGAGACCACGATACCGGTTATTTGCCCAGGGTATGCATGAGGTACTTGGTCTTAATTATATCAATGGCGATCTGTATGCAGTTCAGCGGTCTGAACTTACACGTTTACGTGATTTAAATGGCGACGGAGAAGCAGATGAATACAAGACTATTTATTCCTGGACCCTGGCAGCAAATTATCACGAGTTTTCCTACGGACCGGTATTGGATAAAGAGGGCAATATGATCATTACCCTTAATCTGGGCTGGGTGGTAGATCATGGAGAAAGTCTTTCCAAATGGCATGGATGGATGGTAAAGATAACTCCGGACGGAAAGTTGAAACCGTTTGCAGCAGGTATGAGGTCGCCGGCTGCTTTTGCATTTAATAATCAGGGAGATATTTTTTACTCTGAAAACCAGGGTGATTGGGTTGCCTCGGGAAGTATTACACATGTGGCAGAGGGAGATTTTGTAGGTAATCCGGCGAGTTTAGTGTGGTCACATCTGCCAGGTTCCACTGTTAAGCTGAATAAAGAAGACATTCCAGACACAGGAGAGCCCAAATACGATGTGGCAAGAAGAGTGCCGGGGCTAAAGCCTCCGTCGGTATGGTTTCCTCATACTATTCTTGGAATATCTACTTCCGGAATTTTGAATTATGATAAGCAGGGAGAAATGGGGCCTTTTGAAGGACAGTTATTTGTTGGTGATCAGGGGCAGAGCAAGATTATGCGGGTGTATCTGGAGAAAGTAAAAGGTGTTTATCAGGGGGCGGTCTTTCCTTTTCGGGAAGGCTTCTCATCGGGTATATTGCGGCTCAACTGGGGATCAGATGGAAGTATGTTTGTTGGGATGACCTCCCGCGGCTGGGGTTCCACAGGCAGAGAAAAGTATGGATTACAACGAATGGTATGGAATGGAAAAACCGCTTTTGAAATGAAAGCAGTAAAAGCCATGCCGGATGGTTTTGAAATAGAATTTACAGAACCGGTGGATGTTGCTTCTGCAAAGGACGGCGGATCCTGGCAGTTATCCAGCTTTACGTATAAATATCACCATAATTACGGCAGTCCGGTTATCAATCAGGGTTCCTGCCCGGTAAAAGCGATAGCAATAAGCCCCGATTGTTTAAAAGTACGGCTGGTGGTTGATAGTTTAAGATTAGGTTATATTCACGAAATAAAAGCAGAGGGAGTATTGTCTGCAAAACGGAATACCCTGCTCCATAATTTCGGGTATTATACCCTCAATGAATTTCCCGATGGAGAAAAATTAACCATTACCGATGCAAACAGAATCATGCCTTCGCATTTACATTCGGGTTTGACACCAAAAGATATTAGCCCGATAAGTACCACCACTACAAAATCAGTAATTTCAAAGTATACAACCCGACAGCCTGCTGATTGGACAAATGGACCGCAAAAAACCATTGTGGTAGCCACTAAGCCAGGGCTAAAATTTGATACAGAATCCATTACGGTAAAAGCGGGATCCAGGGTAAAGCTGGTGTTTAATAATGACGATGACATGTTGCATAATCTTGTGATCACCCAGCCAGGAGCTGCAGATCGTGTGGGAGAAGCGGCAACCCGTTTGGGTTTGAATGGCGAAAAATCAGGATTTGTACCCTCTATGAAGGAGGTGTTATTTCATACCCGGCTATTGGGCCCGTCTGAGAAAGAAGCTATTTACTTTACGGCCCCTTCAAAACCGGGTGATTACCAGTATGTATGTACTTATCCGGGACATTACTTAGTGATGCGGGGAGTATTGAAAGTAACGAGATAAGGGTATAATAAAACAATTATTATGAATATAGTCAGAGGCAATTTAATGACGCTTATCTTATTCGTGTGCTTCTCCTGTTTTTTAAATAGTATGGCTCAGTCCGGGAATGCAAAAATGAAACTCTTAATCATTGATGGACAGAATAATCATAAAAATTGGTCACAGACTTCCAGGTTAATGAAGGGCTATCTGGAAGAAACCGGTTTTTTTGAAGTGGATATCGCAACCACTCCACCGGAAGGTGGAGACATGCGGGTTTTTAAACCTGTATTTAAGGATTATGCCGGCGTAGTGCTAAATTATAACGGTGATGCCTGGCCTAAAGAAACCAATGATGCCTTTGAGTTCTTTGTGAGAGATGGGGGAGGAGTAGTGTCGGTACACGCTGCAGATAATGCTTTTCCGGAATGGCTGGAATATAATAAGATGATTGGTCTGGGTGGATGGGGCAATCGGAATGAAAAAAATGGGCCCTATGTGTATTACAATCCGGAAGGGAAATTAGTACGGGATAATAGTCCTGGTATAGGCGGTAGTCATGGAAAATTTCATGCCTTTAAAATAGTTACCCGAAACAAAAAACATCCCATCACAAAAGGGCTTCCGGTTACCTGGATGCATAATAAGGATGAACTGTACGACCGGATGCGTGGACCCGCAGAAAATATGGAAGTTCTGGCTTCAGCATATAGCTCAAAGGATCAAAACGGAAGTGGCAGGGATGAGCCGATGATGATGGTTATCCATTATGGTAAAGGGAGAATTTTTCATACCACTTTAGGTCATGCTAATGAATCGCAACAGTGTGTGGGCTTCATTACCTTTTTACAAAGAGGAGCCGAGTGGGTAACTACAGGTAGGGTAACCCAAAAAAAGCCAAAAGACTTCCCTGGTCCAGACAAAATAAGTATTCGGCAATAAATGAGTTAAAGCCAATGGTAAAACGACACTCCGAACATTGAACGACAACCCAAGCTTAAACATACAGTAAACCATTTTGACAGGTGAACACAGACATACAAACGATACGACAACAAGACAGCGAGTAAGCCGATCCCGATGACCATCAGGACCTTCCCTTCTATATTTTTTATGGTACTCGAGTTTGTTTTAATTTTTTATGGAGTTCGTGAAACGAAGTTCGCCAGTTCAAAAAATAATATCATGACAAGCTATTGGCAATGATTAGGCATTTCCCCACCGCACATTTTCTGGTTCAAATAAGCGAAGCGATTGCTAATTATATAACGATTTTTCCAAGGCATTGGCGAACTGCGATTCACAATCACTGCTAAAAGAAAAATTAAACAAGCGTGTAACTATAGGCCGATAGAACATTCGTCTAACAAAAGGTTTTTTTTACGTATTTTGACCAACCATATGTCTTAGAATATAAGAGTGAAAAACGAGAAACTGACAAGGAAAGAAATCATTGACAACCGCTTAAAACA
>CAZFGP010000248.1:0-3779 GCA_964518685.1 uncultured Terrimonas sp. | reverse complement strand
CCGGACATCAAAAAAGGCTTTACAGAATATTTTGTAAAGCCTTTAAGAATAGTGAACCCACTGGTACAAAATTCGAACTTTTTAGAAGCAGATTTAAAGTTATTAGTTAATATTTTAGCGGCATAAGCTGAAAAAATATCTCGCTAATCGTCTAAAAATCAATTAAAATAGATATTGATTGCCTCATCGTTGCCCCTTTACTGTATCAATTGCCCCTTTATTGCCCCTTAGCAGAATATAGTGTGTACCTTTTCCTGTTAAACCAACTTTAGAAATTAAGTCTTGTTGTATTAAAAATTGGAGGTCATAAGTAGCGGTACGCTTTGACACATTAAATAGCTCCTGATATTGTTTATTAGTAATTCGCTTGTTTTCTTTTATGAATAACAAAGCCCTTATATGGCGGTTTTCGAGGCCGTAATCTTTTAATATTTCCTCGGTGTAAATATCCTTTAGAAAGGTTATCGAAATACCTCCCTGTTCTTCCTCAATTACAGGTTCAGGCAAACCCGCTTCCTTGCAGGCGTCAATAATCTTATTTGTTCCTCGTCCCCATGATTCAATATAACCAGCTTTGAAAAAGACATTTGCAATATTGCGGTTACGGGGATAAGAGGAATGGTCTTTTCTTAATTCCTCAATGGTTAATTCTTCGGGCAGGGTGCCGGGAT
The DNA here is from genome assembly GCA_964518685.1 of uncultured Terrimonas sp. GTDB lineage: Bacteria > Bacteroidota > Bacteroidia > Chitinophagales > Chitinophagaceae > Agriterribacter. The sequence goes on along the minus strand of CAZFGP010000248.1, from coordinate 3,108 downwards.
TCCAGAGATGCAACCGGTCATCATAAACTCTAAGAAAAGTATAGGTGCTGGAATAATCTTTATGAATAATGGCATTCAAAATAGCTTCTCTTAAAGCTGCTTCAGGGTATTCTAAAGGTTCCATTCGTTCTAACCCCTTATAAGATATTGGCCGAATTAAATATTTTGCTTTCAACGTTTCCATAACCTTATCAGCCATATCAAAAATGTTTGTTTCTATAATATCCTGAAACAACAGGTCGTGGTTCGATTTACCGAATCTGCCAATTTTAAAACTGGCAGTTACACTCGCCCTGACGAGGCTTTTGCCAAAAAGTATTATAGCAGCATTTGTAAGCTGACCTTGTTCTGTGATTAGGCCCAGGTTTCTTAAAAGCAATTCCGTACCCATTGTTAGGGCATTCGAGGGTATTCGCTCTTTCTCGACAGCCTTAATAATAAACGACTGAATTGTATTTTCATTAAGGTCTTTGATGCTTGCGTTTTCAACAGGCATATCTTCCCATTTCCTTCCCATCTTTTTCAACAATAGGTTTTGTAAAGCTATGCCTTTTAATTCCTGCTTTGTACTACCACTTCGATAATGATAAACCCCGTGATAAGCTATCGGAACATTGCTAACCGGTACAATGATTTCAATATAATGTTTCTCTTCCTGTACGTGCAGATTTACATTCACAACTATCCCTAAATGATTCACTGCTTTATTCGGTATCTCATCCATCAACCTCTTGTAATGGTTGACTCCTGCAATCTCACCAAAGTCGTTAACTCCTATAAATATTTTTCCGCCCTGTGCATTGGCAAAACCGCATATCCATTTTAGATACTCATCTCTCCAGGATATCTTATATTCGACGTTTTGTGTTTCCGCTTTGTCCATCTCACCAATCAATTTCTTCAAGGCAAAATTATTCACAATTCTTCTGCCTATCCTATATAAAATATATGCAGGATGCAAGGAAAATGCAAGCAATAAAAATGGTTAAAAGCTACAGCAATAACATAACAATTGATGCCGCAGTCTGTTGTCCAAAAACGAGTGCGATGGATTTGTGGGATAGAACCAGTTGGACAAGTGGCTGCACCGCTTCTCTGCGCAGCGGCGTTCCGCCGATGGGGAAAGGAATGCCGATGCGCCGCGTGTAGATAACCGAAACTATCCAGTTACTTTCTGCACCCTTCCGTACAGTTACTTGCAGGTCGCCTGTTATATTCAATGCAGCTGCACTGCTGAAAAAATTTGTTGTTTCCATTGTTCAATATTTTTTGATTAGATAATTTCTATACAGCCTGGTATAGTTTTACTTCTGTGCTATATCATCTGAAAAGCCACCCCCATAGTCCCCACAGCATGAGTGTCAATGCTGCCGACTTCAATACCCATTCAATAGAAAGCGTAATCAGTCCCACGAAATAGTTATTGAAATGCTGCAGATCACCCAATCCTCTGCGGTTAAATTGCCGCATACCGACAAACAACCTGATTGCTAAACCGATAAAAAACATGGTTGGAAAAGACATAGCTTGTAATAGTTTGATAATTGTTTCCATAGCCTTTGTATTTTATGGGTTAAATAATAGGTCAATGGTTAACACAAATTTGCGGTTGCTGTGCTTTCGCGTTGTGGTATATAAGGTCATGCAATGCACCAAATACAATGCGGTATAGCCATCAAACAACTGGTCAGCAAACAGGCGGCTTTGTGTATGCAATCTCTTTCCATACTTATCTATTTTGCTTCTGACTTCTTCTACAAAGGATAGCCACGCTTCGATGGTTAGTAAGCCATTTTTCCATTGTTCCCGTGTTACCTGTTCATCTTCCTGTATGGTAAGGCACATATTGTTTGTGAATTCCAGTAAGGCGGGTATTTCCTGCGGAAACAGTTCATGCAGTAATCTCGCTTTTTCTACGTTTATTAATTGCTCCAAAGGTTTCATAACCTGATTTTTTAAAGTGGATAATAAGGACAGGCAGACATTCCCACCTGTCCCTTTGATTGTTAATTCGGCATCAGTACATCAGCACCATCCTTTGCAAACTGGCTGCATAATTCAAATGCTCTCTGTGCTTTAGTCTGCGCTGTGCCACCCATCACAATAGATTGCAGCTTGGCTTCATCATCTTTATAATTACGAACATTCTGATAGTAGCCTGTTACCGCATTGTATGCACCGAATACGGTTCCTTTGGTGGTATTCATTTGTTGGGTATCTGCCATCATTCCGTATGCAAAGGCATCTTCCACTGTATTTTTAAACACGGTTGACAGGTCATCTTCCGCACCTTTTTTAATAGCGTCCAATGTTTCCTTATTTGGGCAAAGCGCCAGTTGGATAAGTTTCTTCACTTCTGCATCACAGATACGGACCTTTGTCCATTGGTTAAAAATGTCCTCCAGTTGAGTACTTAATTGATTAGCCAATCCCATTACTTTGTGGGCATTTTCCAAACGCTGTTTTGCACCTGATGTATGGCGTATGCGTACTACATTAGACATATTGCCCATTGCTGCATTAAGCGTGTTTTGACAAACAATGCGTACAGGTGTAAAGGCTGCGGTAATGCTTCCTGTACCATCGTGAGAGGTAGTCAGGAAAATGTATTTCTCGGTAACATCATCCCCATTACCTAGGCGGATATAATCGGGAAGTTTAGCGGTAATAAATATGCGTTCTCCTTTACCTAACGCCCCTGCTGTTTCGTACAGAATACCATCGCCACCACCTACAATAGCATCGAAAAAAGCGAAGGCGTCTTTGTTCTGAACGATTTGATAATCCTTGCCGACTACACCGAAAACCGTATTAGTATCGGTTCGCATGGTGGCGAAGTTGTCGGGCAATAAGATGTTACCACCTTCTTTTATTTCACCATCGTTACTTATGCTTACTCCTGTCCCACGAGTGTACAAGGAGGACTTGATAACCTCAAAGTCAAGACCTGCATATTTAATCGCTTCAGCACTCGTTGGATATTGCTCTACTACCTGTCCTAAGTTGTGCCATGCTTTCTGCTGTACGCTAAAGAAGCTGTATTTGCCTGTACGTTCGTTATAATTAAGATTATGTGCCATGATTGTAATTTTTAAAAGTTGATAAATG
>CAZFGP010000247.1:0-3842 GCA_964518685.1 uncultured Terrimonas sp. | reverse complement strand
TGCGTTCCTTTAACCATTACACTCACTCCTGCCAGCGGCTCCCCTTTTTCGTCTGTCACCACCCCCGATATTTCTATTGCCAAATCTGCCGAAATTGTTTCAACCCGTCCTGATCCCTCTCTTCTTAGGGTACTCGATGTAGTAATAAAAATAGTTTTCCCCTGAATATTGTATTGCAGCGGCTGACCCTTTAAGGTTTCCTGAAGGGCAGCGCCCAGGGGGGTATTTCTGAAAGAAACCGAAATGGCGGGCAAGCCTCTGATATCTTCTTCGCGGTAGAAGAATACATAGCCCGTTTGTTGCTTAATAACAACGAATACCTGCTCAAGGCTGACCGATTCCGCCGCATAGTTAACAGTCTGCGCATTAGAACTTGCGGTTGCCTGCAGCATGGCGGCAAACAGTAAAACAATCGTTAGCTTCATAACTAACAATATCCCACGTAACCCTATGGGACTGGTTTTGGTGACGATCTCCGCTGCACCCGTTTCCCGGGAAACGAAGGGCTTGTAAAGAGATTTAATTTGCATAGCTTTACATTGTTTAGGTTAAATAATAAGCAGTAAAATGCCCTTTCATCATTAGCCTGAATAAAGCCGGGTAAGGGTCCAATCTTCTCCCGGTTTTTTATTTGCAGCCAATATTTTATTTACTATATAGTTATTCCATTTTGTTCTATTCCGGCAAAATGGTGATCTTGTTTTCACCTTCCATTCTAAAATGGATCCTCGTTGCCGTCAGTCCGTTCAACACCTGCACCAGGCTCAGATCTTTTGAAATCCCTCCCTTGAATGTTCCTTCCGGAACAGCGCCCGCATAATGTACTTCCAGGTTGTACCAGCGCGCCAACTGGCGCATCACATCCCGGATATCAGCCCTGTCAAATACAAAAAAACCATTCTTCCAGGCCATCACCTGTTCTATATCTGCATCATTGATTATCTTTAAATCAGTTGTTACCAGCACTTGTTGTCCAGGCCGCAGCAGGCCTTCTTTTCCACCATCCTTTACTTTTACGGACCCCTCTAACAGCGTTATCCGGATATCCTGCTCGTCATCATACGCATTAATGTTGAACCGGGTGCCCAATACTTGTACCTGCAGTTCGCCCTTGCTTACCGTGAAGGGTTTTGTGATATCGTGTTCCACTTCAAAATAAGCTTCCCCGGTAACGGATACCCGTCTTTCATTGCCTACAAAGGCAACCGGATAGGTAACGGAGGAACCTGCATTCAACCAAACCCTGCTGCCATCAGAGAAAGTCATATTTATCACTTTACTACCCTGTGGGTTGGTAAGTGTATTATAGATCAATTCTTTAGTGGCGCCCCGGTAAGCAATTTGTCCGTCATCCAGCCTGATCAATTGCATATTGTCCTGCACCGCCAGCGTTCCGTTAACCGCGCTGTCTAAATACAGGATTTTGCCATCCGCCATGGTAATGGTTGCCCGGTTGATTTGAGGCGGATTTATATCTGCAGGGACTTCCGGAACTTTTACTATTTCAATGGCATTGTCAGTCTTATGAAAGATCGCGTAATACACTACAGTAGCAATGGCAATCACAATCGCCGCGACCGCCGCAATATTCCACCACCAGGTTCTTTTACCGATTGGTATCACCTTCTCATCGCTTTCGGGATTTTTCGCAAAAATCTTCTGCATCAGTTCCCCCGCTTTGTCTTCCGAAATATCTTCATCTTCCCCCGTCTGCTGCCAGGCGTCTTTGATCAGTTGCTTCAGGTCGTCCTGTAAGCCCGATTCCAGCGCCATCGCCATTAACTCCTTTTTTTCCTGAGACGAAATATCATTATCCAGGAAACGCATAAATAATTCTCGCAATCTGCTCGACATAAAACGGTTGTTAACAAATAAGAGTAAAAAAAGAGAAGATAGGATAATATGAGATCAAAAAAATTTCTGCAATAAATCCGGAGAGGCTATGGGTGATCAGTGATCGGTGATTATTGATCGGTGATCGGTGATCAAAATAACACTCATGTCTGGCGCTTCGTCATATATAAAGCTGGTAGATAACAAACAGGGCCGGGGCGTACAGGCTGTAGTTTTGCCGGATCTCTTCCCGGAGAAAGGACAGGGCGTCTACCATGTGCTTTTTAACGGTGGAGATAGAAACATTAAGCCGGTTGGCAATTTCCGCCTGTTTCAACCCTTCCTCCCGGCTCAGCAGGAATACTTTACGTTGCTGGGGAGTGAGCCGGTCAACCAGGCTTTGAATATAAGTTGCTACTTCCTTCGATAATAGTTCCCGGGCCGGGCTGGTGGTATCGCAGTCTTCCTGCACCCTCAGTTGATTCAGGAGCAGGGTTTCTTTTGCCAGCCGCCGGAACCCGTGATAGGCATAGTTGTGTGCCATCCGGTGCAGGTAGGCATTGATATTACCGACAGCAGGGAGAGATTCGCGAACCGCCCATAACTTCAGAAAAATATCCTGAATGCTATCTTCTGCCATCTCTCTTGACCTTGTTATTTTAAAAAGATAGTTGAACAGTTTTCTACGATATGCCTGAAACAGTTCTTTGAATGCAACTTCACTTCCGGTGGAGATCTCCAGCAATAGTTCCTGTTCTCTGTTTATAAGCATCTCAGGCGATGAATTGTTTTTGGAACCTGAAATTATGAAAAATAAATGACTATCCATAATAGATGCATTTACCTTGGGTGAGAACTTTTCTCGTAGCAGCAAAATCAGGGATAAATCAATACAGGCAGAAGGTTATTAAAACCTGATTACAAAGCTCGGTCTTTCGGATAAGGAAGCTGCCCGTATTGCCGGGGTGTAACCAGCAATTAAGAATGCAGGTTTTTTGGCAACAAGGAATACAGAGTTTGCTAAAATATTAATTGTGTCGCGCAGGGGTTTTCATCCAAGGCTATTAATAGAAGTCATGAGGCCCTGTCGCCGGGTGATTCGCCGGGGTCTCAACCTTTACACAGATGCACTACTGTGAAGACTCCGGAGGGACAGGAGGAAGAAATGTATGCGGGATAACAGCTTAGGAAAATCAACTTTATTTGATCCAGGAATAAAAAATCTCAAAAAACCTTATTAATCCTTAGTAGCCTTACTTTAAAAAAAATGAACGCGGCAGATATCTATATTGATGATATCAAAACGAATTCTTAAATTGATCACACCATTTTGCCTATTTTAATAGTTTAGCGATTAAAATCCTTGTTTTGGGGCGATATGATAGATGGATTTGATTTTTCAAAACACCCTAATCAAGAGATAACTGCGGCTAATGAGTAAGATTATAAAAGAAGATATAAAAGAAAAAATCTCCGGTTATAAAATAAAGCTTTGGGGATCCCACTGGGCATGGGTTGTTTTGCTGACATTGCCCATTGGTTTGTTGTATTGGATTTGGCCGGGTGCACGGAGTGTTATACTGGTAGCTTATGGTGTTTGGATTATCGTTAAATTAATTCGGTACAGCATTGTCCGGCAAAAATTTAAATCCGATTTCAAGAAGGCGGAAGCATTGGTTTATGAGGGAACGATTATAGATAGTAAAATCATTACGACCCGATATCTTTTTCGCGAAATACCGCAGTTACAAGCTACACTTCAATTGGATAACCGGACAAAGGATTTTATATTATGGGATAACCGCCATAATCCTTTTTTAGAGGAGGATGCTTCGTTGCGCTACCGATTGAATGAGCTCAAGGGATTGCAGCTTCGTGTAACTCTTTTCCCAAAAAGTGGTTGTGTTTTATCATACGAATTGATCACCCAGGAAGGAGTGGCGATGGAAAATATTGGCCATTATCAACTTACCGTTACAGTTAGTAGGATTTGGGCGCAAGATCCACAA
>CAZFGP010000246.1:3803-3879 GCA_964518685.1 uncultured Terrimonas sp. | reverse complement strand
TAGAATGCTGCCCTGTCACGGCAGAGGTCGCGGGTTCGAGTCCCGTCCGGTCCGCTTAAGCCCCGCCTATGTGGGG
>CAZFGP010000246.1:0-3703 GCA_964518685.1 uncultured Terrimonas sp. | reverse complement strand
CTTTGGTATTTATGGCATACTACGTGTATATCCTGCAAAGCGAATTGGACGCAACTTTCTACAAAGGCTCTACTCAAAATCCCGTGAAAAGGTTAGAGCAACATAATCTCGGATTCACTCCATCTACAAAACTCAAACGACCGTGGAAAATGGTCTATATTGAAGAGATGCCTTCTAAATCAGAAATGCTCATCCGAGAGAAAAAATTAAAGCGCGGGAATAAAGATTACTTCCAGAAACTTATTAATGGCAACAAAAATATTTTACACCGTTTCTTCTAAACTGCTGACCCCGCAACTCTATGGACATAGAGTCGGGTTCGAGTCCTCTCTACGGGAGTAGAGACTTAAGCCCCGCCTATGTGGGGCTTTGGTATTTATGGCATACTACGTGTATATCCTGCAAAGCGAATTGGACGCAACCTTCTACAAAGGCTCTACTCAAAATGTTTATCAGGAAAAATTCGGCTGCAATAACCCATTTAGAAAAATGCCAGACGAAATCAAGTCAACTATGTGTTGAGTTGGCATGACTAGTTGGATTGTGCAGGCTCTGAGATAAAGAAAAAACATTATCGGTGTTGCATTCATTATGGAAATACAATTTTGCATCGGAAATAATACCTTATGTTAAAACGCACATAGAAGGACGTCCTTATGCACTGCCGGGGGAAGCGGGCATGGGGATGAAAATAAATTTCAAAAATGAGCCAAAAGGTAATATACGATTTGCTCTGAAGTGGGGCAAAGAAAATTTCTAAGTTGGATTTACAGCGCCAGAACTTTGATAATAATATCAAAGCTTATGATTTTGATGTACGTATTGGCGCAATTCTTTATGGGCAGATAGCAATAAAGAATAAATGCAATATTGATAGTTTCATGAAAACCTTTCATCTCTCCCCAATGTATTGTCATCTTCAGGTTACATTAGCTTTCAGGTTAATTCTTATCTTTGCGCAAATTTATGAAGCATGGTATATCTCACCCGTGTGGAACATTTCAACGCTGCACATAAATTATTCAACCCCGATTGGAGTCGAGAAAAGAATGAGGAGGTGTTTGGCAAATGTGCCAATGAAAACTGGCATGGACATAATTATGAATTATATGTAACCATCAAGGGTGAACCCGATCCTGGAACAGGTTTTGTACTTGACGTAAAAAAACTGAGCAGACTTATCCATTTCCATGTACTGGAAAAGCTGGATCATCTGAATCTTAATGTAGACGTTGCTTTTATGAAAGGCAAAATGTGTTCTACTGAAAATCTGGCGGTTGCCATATGGCATCAGTTAGAAGAAGTTCTTCCGGCAACGGTTCAGTTACACGCAGTAAAACTATATGAAACACCGACTATTTTTGTGGAATATTTCGGTAAATAAAAACTTTAGTTTTACAGTTGTCAAATGAATGAACACCTTAATATTAATTATCACTGAATATGAATAAAAAAGTTGCTGTTTTCCGAAGAGAACAATTTAATGCCGCTCACCGGCTTTACAATCCAAAATGGGATGACGAAACGAATTTTAAGATTTTCGGAAAATGCAGCAATCCTCACTATCATGGACACAATTATGAACTGGAGGTAAAAGTGGTGGGCAACCCGCATCCGGAAACCGGATTTGTGATTGACATGAATGAGCTATCAGATTTAATAAGAGAACAGGTGTCATATCGGTTTGATCATAAGAATCTCAATTTGGATACAGTGGAATTTAAAGAAATGAATCCCACCTCCGAGAATATTGTGATAGTGATTTATAACCTGCTTCGTCCTCATATTGATGAAGCGTATGAATTGCAGATCAGGCTTTACGAAACGCCCAGAAACTATGTAGAATATCCGGCATGAGGCTCAGCTTAATTTTTAATTTTATTTTTTAACTTTTAACTAAGAAAATGGGATATAAAAAAACAGAACAGTTTGATGAAGAAGTAACGCAGGCACTAAAGATAAACTATAAAAATGTTCTCCTGAATTTAGGTGAAAATCCAGATCGGGAAGGGCTGATAAAAACGCCCGATCGAATGGCAAAAGCTATGCAGTATCTCACTCAGGGATATAACATGAATGCTGTGGATATTTTGAACTCGGCTAAATTTCACGAACCTATCAGTGAAATGATTATTGTTAAAGATATTGAGATTTTCAGCATGTGTGAACATCACATGTTGCCCTTTTTTGGAAAAGCCCATGTGGCCTACATTCCCAATGGTTGGATTACCGGTCTTAGTAAAATTGCCCGTGCAGTGGATGTGTATGCCCGGCGTTTACAGGTACAGGAGAGGCTGACTTCGCAAATCATGGACGCCGTAAAAACAGCATTGCGACCCCTGGGAGTGGCAGTGGTAATAGAGGCTTCTCATTTGTGTATGATAATGAGAGGGGTACAAAAACAAAATTCGGTTACTACCACCTCTGCATTTTTTGGGGAGTTTGAGAAAGATGAGACCCGTAGTGAATTTATACGTCTCATCGGCTCTTCTTGGAGATGACAATTACACCAACTCATTATTACTCTGTTGAATCATTAACCTGCGGAGATAAGAACATAAATATTTTCACTTCCTAAAACCAAAAAACAAATCATCAATGAAACAGGCTTATGTATTTCCCGGACAGGGATCACAGTTTTCCGGAATGGGAAAAGAGTTATATGAAAGCAATGAAGTGGCAAGAGGTATGTTTGAACTGGCAAATGATATTGCAGGATTTCGTATTTCTGATATTATGTTTGCCGGCACAGACGAAGAACTAAAACAAACCAGGGTAACCCAGCCAGCAATTTTTCTTCACTCTGTAATTCGTTTTAAAGTCATGGATGCTGTGGTTCCTGATATGGTGGCAGGGCATTCCCTCGGGGAGTTTTCTGCCCTGGTAGCCAATAAAACGCTTTTATTTGAAGACGCTTTAAAGTTAGTGATCATAAGAGCGCAGGCTATGCAAAAAGCCTGTGAGTTACGTCCTTCATCTATGGCTGCTGTCCTGGCGCTGGATGATGCCAAGGTGGAAGAAATCTGTACAAATATACAACAGGATACCGGCGAGATTGTGGTTCCTGCCAATTACAATTGTCCGGGACAGTTAGTGATCAGCGGCTCAGTTAAAGGAATAGAAATAGCCTGTCAGCGGATGAAGGAAGCAGGAGCTAAACGGGCGTTAGTGCTTCCTGTGGGCGGCGCCTTTCATTCCCCTTTAATGGAGCCCGCGAAGGCTGAATTATCTGCCGCTATTGAAACCACCCCTTTTGGAACTCCGTCTTGTCCCGTGTATCAGAACATTACTGCATTACCGGTTGCCGATCCTAAAGAGATTAAAAAAAATCTGGTTGATCAATTAACCGGAGCTGTAAGGTGGACACAAAGCGTGCAGAAAATGATTGCAGACGGCGCTACCCGTTTTACGGAAGTAGGACCGGGAAAAGTATTACAGGGATTGGTGGCAAAGATTGATAAATCAGTGGCTTCGGATGGCGTAAGTTGAAACAGCTGTGAATATTACCATATTCTTCATCTTTACAACCAGCTTATGTCTCGCATTTTCAAGTCATCTCAATTTGTTGAATATTATTTCAATAAACCTCTTCCCAACAATCGTTACCCATTTGTTCAGACAATATAGAAAGGTGAACTCAACACTATTAATATTTGATTTCACTAAATGCCCAACATGCGCCTTGCGTTCTCCGACCAAATCA
>CAZFGP010000245.1:0-3936 GCA_964518685.1 uncultured Terrimonas sp. | reverse complement strand
CGACCGGAAAGTTGTGCATGAAGCGAAAAATTGAAATACCCCCTAACCCGATAGAATGTTTATGTCAGAATAAATAAGAAATACCCCGAATACACGAATTATCTTTAAAAGATGAATAGAATAATTCTATAAAAATTTATTGGGATTTTATAAGAATTTTGTTATGGGCACGCTTCGGTTAATTTACAAAATTCCAGAATATTCCGACCTTGAAAAGCAGCCCCTGATAGGGATAAAACGGGGCTGCCATATTGTTGTTGGTAAAGGTGAATTCCTTTATGTCAATGGTGTTGAGATTGTCTAACCGTACGAAAGCGCTAAAGCTTCGGATTCTGAAATTTACGAAGGCGCCAATATCAGGCAAATTAGCAATACGAATGCTGTCCTGGGGGAAGAACTGACCGGTAACGGGCGAATAGCTATCCGCAAAATAAGGTGTGTTGTATCTCGAATCCAGTCCCAGGGCAATATTCAAATTTTTAAAGAATCTCCCTTGAAATACCAGCCGGTTACGGAGGTAAATCAATGGTAGATGAATAGGGGTGGCGCCTGCCGTTTGTTGCAACGCGACATCGGCATACCAGTGCCAGTATTTACCCAGTTTAAAGTCTTTGCTGCCTTTGATCTGCAATACATTAAAAGGAGAACTTTGCTGCCCGGCTTCAAAAGAATTTTTGAAATATGAGTAATTGCCAATCAAATAATAATGTCCGCTAAGATTCATTTGCAAAGCAGGTAAGCTGATGCTGCCAAACAAATGGGTAATATTTTCTTTGTTGGTTCCGTCCGGAGGCGTTATCACCGGAAACCCGGACTGGTTGCGGATTAAATAGGACGGTGTCCGGTTTGCATTTTCAAAGCCTGCCTGCAGGGAGCCCAATTTACTACTGATCAGTCGTTCTAAGCTTACGAAAGCCCGGTAATCCCCTGCATTAAATCCGGTACTATACAAATGAGCAAAGGCCTCAATTTCCCATTTTTTGTTACGGGTACGATTTCTATATTCTCCATGAAGGAAGATATTATACAGGATATCCCGGGACAGATCCATTCTTTGGAGAGAAAGATTTTGAATGCTTGCGCCGAGTTTTAGGAACTGTTGCTGATTTTTTATGTCCGGATACTGATAAATAGAGAGGTCGTTTATCATTTCCTTCCAGGAGTTCTGATATCGCAGGGTGTCGCCGCTATTGATGTCTATATCATAATTGTGCCTGTAAAAGATAGAGTCAGCCGATACATCCTGAAAAAGATAGGAATAGGTATTGTACTGAAGGGTGTGTTCTGTCCGGAATCGGGGATAAAAGAGTTTAATTACGGTGGAATCGGTCACTATAGAATCTTTCTTCCCAAAATCATATTGCTGCCTGACTAACAGTTTTAGTTGACTGTATTTATTCCCTGTTTTTAATTGGGTATTGAAAGGATCGCGGCTATACCCAATGATATCGCCAATGTTTACAGGAATGTTAAAGCGATCTGCATAGATTCCGGTTTTATCCAACAGAAAACTATCGCTTACAATGCCTCCGTTTTCGGCAGACTGAAGTCCGTTTTTGAGACCGATAAAATAAATGCCATATCTTTTGTTGCGCGACTGATAATAGGTATTGAATCGCAGGTTGGAATGATTGGTGCTTTGGCTTTTAAAAAAACCGGGAGAGTTGATGAGTCTGAATTGGAAAGCAAAATTCCAGTTAGGTTTTATATTTTGAGTATGTAGTATATTAATAAACTGTTCTGCCCCGCTGCCAATAAGATAGTCTAATTCGGTAAAAGGCCGGGTGGTGTTATAGAATCGGGTCTGCTCCGTACTAAAACCATAGATGTCATAGGCGTGAAAGCCCGGATCCCAGCCGGGAGAAGTGTTTGGGTTGAAAAGGAGGGAGGTGGTAGCCGTACCATTATTACCCAGCCACACATATTCCGATTTTAGAGGCACCTTTATATAAAAATCAATGAGAGAGGAGTCGAAAGTATAGGAACGGACCGAATCTATATATTTAAAGCGGATGCTGACCGAGTCGGAAAACGGATCGCGGTGTTCAAATCGTATGGAATCGCCGCCACCCCCGCCGGAGGAGCCGCGCCCCATTCCGCCCATGCCGCCGAGATTACCCAGTCTCCCCGGCAAACGCTGGGATAAGGCAGGGAGCGCAAAACAACTCAATACCAGAATAAGGACGATATATGAAAATAATGGCTTCAATACGGTAAACCTGTTGCAATAAGCGGCGAAAATACCTGAAATGAAGGCAACTTGTCTCAAAAAAAAAGAATTCAGATGGCTTTAACTAAAGCTTTAAATAAAGCAGTCATGGAGGGTTCGGCAGTGGCTGCCGCTGCCAGCACCTCTTTGTGAGTTACCGGATTGTTCGTTTCTCCCAGTCCCAGATCGGTAATAATACTCAGTCCCAATACCTTTATCCCGGCGTGCATGGCTACGATCACTTCCTGAATGGTACTCATGCCTACCGCATCGCCTCCCAGGGCTTTAATCATCCGGTATTCGGCCGGGGTTTCAAAACTGGGGCCTGTTACGCCAAAATATACTCCTTCTTTTAACGGGATGCGGAGTTCTGTGGCGATAGATTTTGCTTTTTCAATCAACGATTTCGAATAAGCTTCTGTCATATCCGGGAAACGGGGGCCAAAAGCATCTTCGTTCCTGCCGATCAGTGGATTTTCGGTAAACAAACTGATATGATCCGTTATGATCATCAGGTCGCCAACGAACAGGTGGGGAGCCACCCCGCCGGCGGCATTACTGAGAAGGAGGGTATGGATGCCCAGGAGCTTCATCATGCGGATAGGAAATGCTACCCCGGCAGCGGTATGTCCTTCATAATAATGCAATCTTCCGGCCATTACCACCACCTGTTTTTGCTCTATGCTACCAAAAATGAGTTTTCCGGCATGTCCAGCAACCGAAGAAGCCGGAAAATGCGGAATATCGGTGTAGGGTATTTCTTTTTCAATCGTGATTTCGTGTGCGAAATTGCCTAAGCCGCTACCCAGGATGATTCCTATTTGGGGCAGATGATCCAGATTGCTTCTTATATAGCTCACGGCTTCTACAATTTTTTCGGGGATGCCATTCATATACCGGGGATTTTGAAGGGGCAAAGATAAGAACGGGAGAAGGTTCGGGGAAGAAAACCAAGAGCAGACCAGGAGTAGACGGCAAAATGCGGCGTTCTCGTAACATTCATCAAATTACGGGTCTGATTTTCTTTCGTTCTTATACTTTAAGGCGCGGATAAACGTTTGGCCGGGATAGCGCTGTTTCTGATCCTAAAATCGAATCCCATGGACATTAAAAAACTCAGGCTGTTTTTACTGGTAATCGTATTGCCCACCCTGTTTTTTATGCTGGCAATGGGTTTGCAAAAATATCAATATACGGTAGCCGTTCCTGCTGCGGAAACCGATATTACGGCAACGGCCGTTTGCTCCGGCAACAAAGATTGCAAAGCTTGTAAAACCTGCAATTATTGTAAACATGGCAAAGAAGATAAAAGCTTCTGTGGTGTGTGCCAATAAGTGTCCTCGGCGCGATCCGCGGGAGATAAAAGAAGTTTGTCACAGATTGCAAATACCATGTAAGCGGTTCGTGCTGTTTTGTTACGCAGGTTGTCTGTTCTTTTGTTTACTGGAAGTCTTTTTCTTGCGCTCTTTTAGTTTGCGTTTTTCCTTATCCGCCCGAATGAAGTCGGTGATGGCTTTTTCTTCTGCTTTTGTCAACGGCCTTGGGTCCACTACAAAATCTACATCAAGAGGTTCTTTTATCAGTGCCATAATAATTTTATTTAAAGTATTTATTTGTTAATAATAGTGCTGTTTCCGTAGTAATAACCATGTTGTGCCCTCCAACGTGTATCGCCCCCAAACTTTTTTCGTAATGCTCAATCAGCTTCGTCTTCGAGAGAAATGAAA
>CAZFGP010000244.1:0-3944 GCA_964518685.1 uncultured Terrimonas sp. | reverse complement strand
AGCTATTGGTATTGTTGTTGAATCCGCCATAAGCATCCATAGCGGTTAGGCGGTTAAGCTGATCGTAAGTGTAAGCATATATTTTCGCCTCGCCCAGCTTTGGGAGGTTCACCGCCATGCTGCTGATATTTCCGTTATACAAGGGTTTGGCCGCTACACCCAAATCGCCGGTGATGGCTGCAAAAGTCTGGGTGTTTTCAATGGGCGTATAATCGTTATTATAGTATTGCAGGCTAAAGCCAAAAGCGTCTCTTGCAACCTGGTGGTTGGCGCTGCCGCTTCGTCCGTCATTTCCACCATCATAAACACCCGTTCCTACTGCGGTACTGTTTACGCCTTTTAACCATCCCTGCAGGGTATAGGCATAGTCGAGTCCCTGAACCTGGCGCTGCCCCAACACCGTGCGACTGAGCGGACCGTGTTTGCAATAACCGTAATACGCCTCATGCTCCCAATGCACTTCATCGGCGCTGGTGTATACGTCTGTCAATCGGTTTTCAGCATCATAACTGTATTTATGGTAAAAGGCATCAGGCTGAATGATATATTTTTCAGTAACGGGGTCGTACATGCGCGGCTGATAACTTAACGCATTTACTTTTCCGCTGATCAGATCATATCGGTAGGCGATGCGCTTGTATCTCCCTCCGTTTTGAGCCAGCAGACCCGTAGCGCCGTAATCCTGTACAAAAGTGTCTACATTTCCGTGGATATCGTAGTTGTAAAATGCGGCATAGTCGTAATTATTAATATCACCTGTTTTGCTGAACAGGGTAAAGGATACGCGGTTACGGAGGTTGCCCCGCTGCTGTACCAGGTAGGGCGACAGATCCTTATGCAGATAGCTTTCTTTTGACGCCTGATCATAAACGGTAAGACTTACCTGGGTTCTCCGGAGCAGATTATTGTTGATCCAGTTTTGCAGGGCCGCCGGGTTTTGGCTGATGGCATTGGTCATTGCGGGAGAACCATTGCCGATCTGTCCCACTTCGGTTATCCGGCCGAGCGGATCGTACAACGTATAACTGTACCTCTCACCCGGTCCTTCTATACCATGGGCTTCAGCTTGTTTGGCATTCTGGCTAATGGCGAGCCGGTCCAGGCGGTCGTACCAGAAGGCCGATTTTCCGGCGTCGGGGCTGCGCTGCTGCACTACCTGGTTTAGTGTATTGTAGCGATATTGGGTAACCATTTCATGCTGGGGAAGCACCGCCGTTTTGTTTAACCTCGCTATCCTCACCTGCTGCAGAGAATCTTCGCTGTAGATGGGCTTCACTCCCTTAGGCGGTATGGTTTTTACAAGATTCCCCGCCTGGTCGTAGTAGTATAGCGTATAATGGTATTCCCTCACGGTCTGCGTTACGGTAAAGGTTTCATGCTGCGCGGCTTCGAGGCATTTGCTGAGGAAAGCGTCGGTAAATGTTCCTTTCAGGGAATCGCTGTAGGCAGAAAAGCGTTCGTACCCTCTGCTGATGGCAAACTCAAGACTATCGGCACAGGGGCCTTCGTTTCTTGCTGCTATAGGAATGGCAGAAGGCAGGTTGTTGCCACAGAGTAATAATCCGGCAGGATACTGAAGAGGTGATAAGATTTCTTCAGAGCAGGCATCCAGGGTAACTCCTGCTGCCTTATATAGAAATTCAATCTGATTGTAGGTATAGCTCGTTCCCTGCTTTTGATTAAAGTAATTGGTAAATTTGGAGGAACAGTTTGCTCCGGGGCATCTATATTTTTCAATGGGCAAACTAAGGTTATCCGTATTATCAAAGTCTTCAAAGAACACTAGTTCGTCATTTGTCCCATAATACTTCACCCAATCCACCTGTACGTTTGCACCTTGTTGGAAGATAAGATAAGGCCCAATTCTGTCTATATAACTCCTTCCATCTCTTGGGAGTGTGAAAATTAAATTTCCCTCATAATAAACTCTGAAAGAATCGGATTTTACCAACAATTTGATGATACGCCAATCCAGAAAATCTTTGTAGCTGAAAGCAGTATCATAATGCCTTATTCCTCTTACCCTATAAAAGGAATAATTCGGTTTGTTAGGAACAAAATCTACGGCAAAATCTTCGTCAATATCGGTGGTGTCACTATTAATGCTATGCGTGGTTGTACTGATCACCACATCTCCTCCTTGATTTGGAGAAACAGGATTTTTTATTCTGACTTCAAATGCATATTCATTCTTTACACAAACAGCTTGATTAAGACTAATTGAAGAATAATAAAGTGGGACTGAACCTGTGGGCATATGTAGTACGCCGGTATCCACAATCATGGACAGGTCATTAGAATAGGTGGGAGTACCTGTACCCACTGCAAGCCCTCCTGCTGTCCAATAGACTGTCGGAGATCCGGCATTAATTCCATCCTCATTTATGAAGCTATAATTGGTTTTAAAAGAATCCACCCATTGGATCAATGAATCTTTCGGCATATAGTTATTACCACATACATCAAGAGGTAGACCACATACGGAAGTATAAATAGAATCCACCTGAGCTATAGTATAGGAAGTTCCTTTTTGCTGGTTGTAGTATTTTGTAAACGCCGCTTCACAACTCAAGGTGGGTTGCGGACATAGAAAAGACGGATCAATGGTTTGCCGCGTGGTATTAGAAAGATAGTCATCAAAATATACCTGCTTTCCGTTGTGGTCAAAAATCTTTATCCAATCCAGGGCAGCTTGAAAGTGCATGAAGGAAAGGGTAAATGCTTCCCAGTTTTTTAACGGCACTGCATTTCTTAGGGTTTCCCTGAGTAAAACGCCGTTGGCATATATTTTAAAGTGCGACGGTGAGGCCTCGTATCTGATATTCGTCCATTCTTTAAAAATTAAATCGGGATCCGGACTGATCAGGGTAGATTCATTGCTCAACACAATCTGTTCCCGGGTTACCGGATCATACACCACAATTCTATGCAGGAAAGTACCCTGCTTTGAAATGTCGCCGCCTTCTCTTCTATACAGTACAAAGGAGACATTTGCATCTGAATAGTAGAAAAACTCTTCACCCGGGCGAATATCCTCTTTAAGAAATTTAAACCGGAACTCTATTCCATAGCCGTTTTCGGCGCAGGCCCTGCTCCCAGAGAGCACGTGTTGAAAATATTCAAAGTAACCAATTGCCGTATCCCGGATCTCTTGTGGCCAGCGCAACATCCCGTCTGAAACAGACTTACTGATATCATCGTCGTAAACCTTAGGGTTGAGTGTGTTGGATTGCAGGATTGCCCGCACCCTCAGAGGATTGGCATCCCGGTTAAACCTGTCTTTTAATGCCAGTAAACTATCGCGTTCTATCGCTATTTTATTATACCCGCAACTATCCAGAAAGGACTGATATTCCCAGGCGGATTTATTAAAACCAAAACGTTGGTTCATGAAATGACTGAACAAATTATTGATTTTTTGCTGTTGTTCATTTTCAGAAACCTCCGTTGCCGGAAGGTAATTGGGATAGCGAATTTGGTAATCGGTATAGGCCTCTGCCACCGCGCTGCAGGGTACGCATACATTGTCCATCCCGCATTGCAGGGCTGGAGGCAGGTAAACCGCTCCGGGTAAAAACTTGCAGTCGCTGACGCCGTTGCATAGGCTGCGCAGCGTATCCAGCGCTCCGTTACTGATAACCGTATGCAGGGTTCTAAGAAGATAAGCAGAAAAATCAGCGTCTTTATCCTCCCGTTCATAAGCTCCATATAAAGCGTTGATCCTTTCACATTCACAGGTATCAGGTTGGGTAATGACAGGCTTATCTGCTACTACCTGGGGCTTTGCATACGGCGCCGGAAAGTTCAACAGACCGGCATTACAATCTAAAACGCCAATAGAATCTCCGGGATTTGCCGCATTGTATTGCTGCACATAATGAGACAGTACTTCATCAAAATCTTTATAGGTATTGACTGCATCCGGTGCAATGGAACTTGCGCCC
>CAZFGP010000243.1:0-4082 GCA_964518685.1 uncultured Terrimonas sp. | reverse complement strand
GGAAATGGAAACTGCTCAGTTTACTAACCTTCCGGTAAAATATACGCCGCCCGGTACAGAAGGTCTGCACTATGGATTTGGCGCCTGGCTGATAGAAGAAGATGAAAAAGGCAGAGGTACCATTTTGAGCAGTCCCTCGTTAACCGGTACCTGGCCTTATATTGACAGAAAAAATAATTATGCGGCAATTCTTCTCGTAAAACTTCGGGCAAACGAAACCGGCAAGACCCTTTTTACAGAGTTCAAAACGGCTGTTGACAGTGCTCTGGGGGCCAAATAAAAAATCCCGATTACTTTTACGATTGAAGAATATGTTTCATCACCCGGATTGCAGATAAGCCTTAATGCTCATCTGCCGAAGGACCATACATTCCCGGTACCGGCACATCCAGTAAACGCAAATAAACAGACAATTGTCCGCGATGATGAATTAAATGGTTCATTACAAAACTCCTGACTGCCGTTTTTCGTGGCAATTCCAGGATCTTCATTTCTCCGCTTTTTAGGGTCCAGTTAATAGTAAAGGCCTCATCACCGGTATTCTTAAGTGCCCTTACAGCTTCTTCCATAATTTCTTCAAAACGGGCAATGATCTCATCAGTGGAAGAAGCATTTAAACGGTCAAATTTATCCTTAACAAAATCAAATTCGGTTTCACCAAGGATATGATTGATCCATCGTGGCAGTTCTGCCACATGACAGGCTAACTTTCCCAGAGTCATACTTTTACCATGAGGCTGCCATCCCAATTTTTCATCTGGCACCCGGGATAATATTTTTTGTGTATTCAATGCTTCGTGTTCCAGTTCGCTTATAAATTCATCGTGTATTGCCATGCTACATTTTTTAATAAAGGTAATTGATTTTGTAAAAGTCGTTAACTTTCCTAACTTTTGCCCTAAATAAAAACAAATGAAAAGAGTTTTGCTTCAGGTTTTATTATTCAATCTATTAATAACCTTTTTTTCCAGCCAGGCCACGGGCAAAATTCGTTTACCGGGTATCCTCAGCGACAACATGGTACTGCAGCAAAAATCAACAGTTAATCTTTGGGGGTGGTCTGATCCAGCCGAAAAGATATTGATCACCACTTCATGGAACAATACAGTAGATTCTGTTACCGGATCAGGGGATGCAAAATGGAGCATAACTATACTGACACCTGCAGCAGGGGGCCCGTATACTATCACCTTAAAAGGCAGCAATACCATTGAACTGAAAAATATTATGATTGGAGAAGTGTGGGTCTGTTCCGGGCAGTCAAATATGGAATGGAGCAGTTTACATAACCTGCCTCAGATGGATGATGAAATTTCTCAAAGCCCTAATCCTAATATCCGGCTTTTTCATATTCCCAAAACGACGGCCGATCATCCTCAGGAAGATTGTGCTGCTACCTGGGCTACCTGCAGTCCCGAATCGTTGAAAGGGTTTAGTGCGGTTGCTTATTTCTTTGGGAAACAATTGCAGCAGCATTTGAATGTGCCTATTGGACTGATCAACACCAGCTGGGGTGGCACAGCAGCAGAAGTATGGGTACCGGAGGAAAAGATCGAAAAAGATCCTGTTCTCAAAACAGCATCCGAAAAAATTAAACCTGCCCATTGGTGGCCTAATCTGCCGGGCAGAGCCTATAATGCCATGATTGCTCCCATTACCCCCTATGCTATCGCCGGAGCCATCTGGTATCAGGGAGAAAGTAATACAGGCACAGCATCAACCTATACCGCATTGATGACTTCGCTGATTAGCGCCTGGCGCAGCGATTGGAAAAAAGACTTCCCTTTTTATTTTGTTCAGATAGCGCCTTTTTCTTACGGGAATAAAAATGTTGGCGCCTTGCTAAGAGAAGCGCAAACACAAACGCTTAGTGTGCCCCATACCGGTATGGTGGTGATCACTGATTTGGTAGATAATGTAAAAGACATCCATCCTAAAAATAAAAGAGATGTAGGAGCAAGACTTGCTGCCTGGGCGATTTCCGATACCTATCATTATAGCGGCATACCCTATAAAAGTCCGATGTACAGGAATATGATGGTGAACAAGGATAAAGTAACCGTCTATTTTAATAATGCACCTAATGGCCTGATGCTTTCAAAAGGCGATAAAAAAGTTAATGAGTTTTACATAGCAGGAGATGATAAGCTATTTTACCCGGCTGAGGTAAAAATTGAGGGAGATCACGTTATTCTAACCAACAAGCAGGTTAAAGCGCCCGTTGCAGTTCGCTTTGCCTTTAGCAATACCGCAATCGCAAATATCTTCAGCAAAGAAGGACTTCCTGTTAATCCGTTTCGTACTGACAGTTGGGAGGTGGATACGGAATAACCCAAACGGGATTTGAAATTCGAGATTGGATTGGATAATTTGGATGGAGGTTCTAATGCATTGGATGCTCTTCAAGTTGATGCTCTGAGCCTAGTATTCCGGTCGGCGAAGAAAGTCATAACAATTAGTCCGTACCGGCACATCAATCGGACCGTTAGAAAGCACTTCCACCCTTCCGTTCATCAGAGTAGCCATTTTCAAATTTCCGCCTCGTCTTCTCCCTATCTTTACGCCAAATTTAGAAAGCCCATGCAGATTGAACAAACCAACCCATTTGCCCAGGGGAAAGTGCTTTTAATTAATAAGCCGCTTCATTGGACGTCTTTTGATGTTGTTCGTAAGATACGTTCTGTAATCAGGATAAAAAAAGTAGGTCATGCTGGCACCCTTGATCCTCTGGCAACCGGATTACTGATTGTCTGTACCGGGAAATTCACAAAAAAGATTAATGAGTATATGGCGCAGGAAAAAGAATATACAGGCACCTTCACCCTGGGTGCTACCACGCCTACCTATGACCTCGAAAGTGAGCCCGAGAATTTTAAACCCTGCGAACATCTGTCTGAAGACCAGCTCCGTGAATTCACTAAACAATTTACAGGGCAAATCAGTCAGGTTCCACCGGCACATTCCGCTATCAGAAAGGATGGGAAACGGGTATATGAGATGGCCCGGAAAGGGATCGCCGTGAGCCTGGAACCCAGAACTGTTATTATAAAAGAATTTACGCTCACCCGTATCGCATTACCTGAAATTGATTTTAAAGTAGTATGTTCAACCGGGACGTATATCCGAAGCCTCGCTCACGATTATGGAGTTGCAACAGGTTGTGGCGCTTACCTTAGCAATTTATGCCGTACGCGTATTGGTTCCTTTGCAATACAGGATGCTATGAATATTGAGGTCTTTCAACAATGGGCAGAAGATCTGAAAAATTCTTTTCAGGAAACGGGGAGCAAGGATTAAAAAGGATATCCAATACCGAACTGAAAGGTAGGTCTTCGCAAATTGGAAGTAATAAACCATCCGTCATGTTGAGGGGAGACATATTCATCCGTTGCATAGAGCGGATCTTTCAGTCGCCATCCTAAGTCGAAACGTAATAAAAAGAAGTTAAAGTCCATCCTAATTCCCGCGCCACCAGCTATAGCGATATCGGGATACAGTCGGCCAAACTTAAAGACACCATATTTCAGTTCCGGGGCTGAGGATTTTCTAACCCAAATATTACCCATATCCGCAAACAAGGCGCCCCGCATCCAATACCCGTAAATCTGGAAAATATCAAACCGGTATTCAATGTTCGCTTCCAGTTGAATATCAGCATACCGGTCATCAAATCTTTTTTCAATTATTCCGGGTGGATCAACGGAAATAGTCCTAACCCTAAGGGTGTCATAAAAAATACTGGATCCGGGTCCTAATTTTCTCAGCTGCCATCCCCGCATGCTGTTAGGACCTCCGGAAAAAAATTGTCTGAAAAAGGGGAGTGACACGTCTCCCTTTCTACTCTCCGTATCAAAGCCAATACCGTAGCCTGCAAAGGCCCTGAAAGCCCAGGTAGACTTAAATTGGGTTACGTAATGTCTGAAATCTGCGCTGAGTTTTATAAAACGATACAATTGTCCTAATGGCTTGCCCTCCGCAGTCTGTTTCCGAAACAATTCACCCATCAGCAATCCGGACTCCTCCCCATCTAATCGCAAAAAATTAAAAATTCTCGGATTGGTCGTATTAAACCGTCGGGTGTA
>CAZFGP010000242.1:0-4365 GCA_964518685.1 uncultured Terrimonas sp. | reverse complement strand
GGTCGGGTTAGACGAAGGGGCTGATGATTACCTTACTAAACCTTTTGCTTTTGATGACGAGCAATTGAAAATGTACAATCGAACAGGTGAAATTGAAAGTTTCCGCTTTATTGACTGGGATGATTTTTCAGAGCAAAGCGTTACCCTTCCGATAGATAAGGTAGTGGCAGGTCTGATTAAAAATAATAGTGCCAGATAGACTCCCAAAGATATCAGGCTGTAAAGATGAACTACGGATCAGAATAATTTTTTATTCATAAAATAAACGCCCATGATTATGGAAACAGAAAGCGCCAGAATGATGGGTATATAAAATGCATGGGGCTGGTGCTGATAGGGGATAGGGACGTTCATGCCATAAATACTCGCAATTAATACCGGAAATTGCAGGATAATGGTGATGGAAGTCAGTCTTTTTAATACTGAATTCTGATTATTAGAGATAATGCTTGCAAAAGCATCCAGAGTGGAGCTAAGTATATTGGTGTAAATATTCGCCATTTCCAGCGCCTGGGAAGTGTCTACTATCACATCTTCCAGTTCCTCTTTTTCATCTTCAGTTAAGCCCAGGAAATTAGTTCTACCCAACTTCATAAGCAGCATTTCATTGGACCGCAGAGCGGTGACGAAATATACCAGACTTTTTTGAATTCGCATTAAATCCAATAACTCTTCATTACGGTTGGAGGCATATAACTTTTTTTCAAGAATATTTCTGCGATGATTAATTTCTTTGAGGTATTCCATATAGGTCTGCGTTATTTTCTCAAAGATTTTTACCACCATAAAATTCTTTTTATTAGTGTGGCGGTTTCGAAAAGAAGTCAAAAACTTTTTGATTGCTCCATTTTCAAAAGAATTGACCGTTACAATCTGATTGTGCGTAAGAATGATACAAATAGGAATGGTTATATAAAAGGCATCACTTTCATTAAAGGAATTATTTTCAGTGGGAGTCTTTATTACAATCAGTTTCACATTATCCTCAAGTTCATACCGCGCACGTTCATCAATATCCAAAGAATCTTGTAGAAATTCAAGAGGGATTTCTAAAATATCTGAAACTTCGGCAAATTCCTCATGTTTTAAAGGTGGGAGGATATTTACCCATGTTTCATCATCTGCTTTTTCTATAGCAGTAGTAATCCCGTTGATGTTTTTGAAATATTGAATCATGGCGGCTCAAAGGTAGTGTTATTTAGATTTCAGGAATGGTATTGTGAAAATCCCGGGTGATGACATTTAGGATTTCAAAGCGCAAGCCGCCGGCTGCTATTACCTTTTTTTATCCCTTTCAATATCATTAAACGGCTATCTTATTACCCACCTGATCCCAAAGCCGGGCAAGCTTTTCTTCTTCCAGATTCATTTCGCCTTTAAATACAAACTCAGCCGCTCCGCAAAGCCAGATATTGCTATATTGTTTTTCTTTCAGAAGTTCGAATTCTACACTCAATTTGCCTCCTCTGGATTCTGCAATTACTTCATTAAACCCATTCCCATGGTGAGCAGAAACCAGTGCGGCAGCGGTAATGCCTGTGCCACAACTCAGCGTTTCATCTTCCAGACCGCCTTCATAGGTTCGTACAAAAATCCTATGGTTGTCTAAGGATTCAACAAAATTTACATTTATCCCTTCTGCTGCAAAATCTTCACTATACCTTATTTTTCTCCCTTCTTCCCTTACGTTGATTTTACTAAGATCTTGCACGAATTGCACATAATTCAAGGTGCCGGTATCCAGAATAAAGTGATTTTTCAGTTCTGAAATCCGCGGAATGTCTTTCATTTTCAATCGCACCAATCCTTGCATATCCACTTCTGCTTCGTGCACACCATCCGACGCCAAAAAACGATAGGTTGTCTTTTTTATCCCGATATCGGATAAATACTTTATCAAACATCTCGCCCCGTTGCCACACATATTGGCTTCCTCTCCGGTAACAGAATGATACAGCATTTGGTACTCGTATTCTTCATGTTTGTTCAGCAGCAGCAGTCCATCTGCGCCAACACCTAATCTGCGACTGCATAAAAACCTGATTTGGGCAGCCGTAAGCGAAGAAAAACTGCCATCCTGATTGTCTAAAATAATAAAATCGTTTCCTGTTCCCTGATATTTGTAAAAATGTAATTCCATTGCTAATACTAAAATGCAAAGTTATTGTAAGATAAGATAAGAAGAATCATTAAGTTATTCAGACGGATTAGCAGGTCACTATGTACGTTACACTTTTTTACCATATCCCTGAAACATTATTCTTTTTATGGGCCGGGCTGCAATGCATCTATCAAACCTTGTTGCGTCGCACCCTTCATCGTCCATACCACCCTTCAGCCTTGTACGATAACCTCCGTTATGCTCTTTCAGGACAACGCTCCATATTCATAGGCACTATTCGCTTTTAACGCTTTGGTCCATCTAATGTTGTGCTCCCAGAAAGTTATACAGATGGGATAAAAAGTGAATATCAACTGATCTGTTAAATCAAGATTGCATTAAAGGATTAAAAGGTTGCATTGGAAATAATTTCCAGAGATTTTTGAATGAGTCGTTCAGTGGCAGATCTTACATTATTACTGAAATGGTGTGTAATTCGGTTTGCGATAACAGCGCTCAAACTAAGACAATGATGACCTAAGAGGCTGCCTAATCCGTAAATGGCCGCTGTTTCCATCTCAAAATTGCAAATACGATGGGTTCCAAAGCTGAAATCGGCAAGTCGGGAAATAAAGGTCGGATCACTTAATCCCAGACGGAGAATTCTGCCCTGCGGGCCATAAAATCCCGGTGTGGTTACCGTAATTCCCTGATGATACCCCTCCACAAAATGTTTGATCAGGCTAACGCTGGCGCTGCCGATATATGGAAGAGCGATACGATGCTGCAATTGTATTTGTGTGTTGAAGGCCTGGAGGAGCTGATTTTCTTCCTCATTGTTTTCGGTTCGGTAAAAATGAAGAAGATTGTCTGTTCCGATGCCATGAGTGCTGGCTACATATTGATCTACAGGTATGTCTTTTTGTAGTGAACCGGAGGTGCCAAAACGGATAATATGTAACGATTTTCGTTCGGATTTTATCGTACTCGTTGAAAAATCAATATTAATCAGGGCATCCAATTCATTCAACGCAATATCAATATTGTCGGTGCCAATACCCGTAGAGATCACAGAAATTCGTTTTTTGCCTAACCAACCAGTGTGGGTTTTGAATTCCCGGTTTTGAATTTGGAATTCTATTTTGTCAAAATATTTACTGATTTCCTGAACCCGGTCCGGGTCTCCAACCGTTAGTACAATGGAGGCCAACTCTTCCGGATGCAGATTAAGATGATAGATGGCACCCCGGTTATTGAGCAAAAGTTCAGATTCAGAAATATATTGCATGAGGGGAATATCTTTAGTTCATAAAAATATCCTATTTTCGCAACCCAAAAAAGAAAGAAGGTCCTGTGGCCGAGTGGCTAGGCAGAGCTCTGCAAAAGCTCGTACACCAGTTCGAATCTGGTCGGGACCTCTTCTCTCTCTTTTCTCTCTTGTTTTTCAAATCAGAAAGCAAATAATGCTTTATTTAACCTGCTATTTCAAGAGTACAGCCGAATCCTGATCCAGAAAAAAATGACAGGATGGATGCCTCTGTAATATGCTTGCAGGATGAAGATTACTGACGTCTCCTTCAATGCATTCTTTTACCGCCTTTGCTTTTCTGGGGCCGGGAACAGAACAAATAATATGTTTTGAAAGTAAGATCTGTTGAATAGACATACTGATAGCCTGTTCAGGAACCGACTCAACTGAACTGAACCAGGCTTCATTAACCTGTTGCTGGCGACAGGCATGATCTAAATTTACAATAATATAAGGTGTTTTAATATCAAAGTCGGCGGGAGGATCGTTGAAAGCCAGGTGACCGTTTTCTCCTATTCCAACGAGTGCCACATCTATTGGACTATTTTGGATTAATTCACTTAACCGGGTGCATTCTTTTTGCGGATCAGTTTCCCCATCAATCAGATTCACTTGCTTCAACGCCGGAACTTTTTCGAGGAACCTTTCCTTTAAATATTTCCGGAAACTTGCTTTATGAGACAATGGCAGACCAATGTACTCATCCAGGTGAAACATAGTTACCTTACTCCATTCTATATTTTTGTCCTGGATTAAGGTGTTCAGGGTTTCAAACTGACTTGACCCGGTGGCAAGAATAATATTAGCTCCTCCGCTTTTCTCAATGGTTCCCTTAATTAAGGAAGCGGCTAATTGTCCGGATTTTTGCCCTAAATCCTTTTCGCTTTCTGCTACGCTTATGTTTGTCATTATGTGTTTTTTACTCAGTTAAAGAAATTATGCTTTTAGTATTACA
>CAZFGP010000241.1:0-4608 GCA_964518685.1 uncultured Terrimonas sp. | reverse complement strand
CCTCAAAGCAAACCGGTCTGACGCTAGTGCGTACCGACCAGTTTTAATTTTAAATCTCAAATTTATACATGAATAAAACGGCGTTAATCACCGGTATTACCGGTCAGGATGGAGCTTATTTGGCGGAATTACTCTTATCCAAAGGATATTTTGTACACGGCATTAAACGCCGAAGTTCGCTGTTCAACACCGACCGGATTGATCATCTGTATCAGGATCCACATGAACAGGACCTAAGGATGAAACTTCATTATGGCGATCTGACGGATTCAAGTAACCTGATCCGGATCATTCAGGAAACCCAACCCGATGAAATCTATAACCTGGCTGCTATGAGTCACGTATATGTGAGTTTTGAAACGCCGGAATATACCGCCAATGCTGATGGCTTAGGAGCCTTGCGTTTGCTTGAAGCGATCCGTTTTCTGGGACTGGTTAATAAAACTAAGCTATATCAGGCCTCTACCTCCGAATTATATGGAATGGTGCAGGCGGTTCCGCAATCTGAAACTACTCCCTTTTATCCGCGGTCTCCCTATGCCGTAGCCAAATTGTATGCCTATTGGATTACCGTGAATTATCGGGAAGCCTATAATTTATTTGCCTGCAACGGCATATTGTTTAATCATGAATCCCCTTTGCGGGGAGAAACCTTTGTAACCCGCAAGATAACCCGTGGTGTAGCCAAAATTGCCCTGGGATTACAGGAAAAGATTTACCTCGGTAATTTGAATGCACAGCGCGACTGGGGACATGCAAAAGATTATGTGCAGGCCATGTGGCTGATTCTGCAGCAGGAAAAGCCGGAAGATTTTGTAATTGCTACGGGAGTAACTACTCCTGTACGGGAATTTGTAAGGAAGGCCTTTGCTGAAGTAGGGATAATTATTGATTTCAGAGGTAAAGAGGATAAGGAAGTGGGTGTGGTTGATTCCTGCAGCAATCCCAGCTATCAGTTACCCAAAGGAGCGGAGGTAGTAGCTGTGGATCCCAATTATTATCGTCCTGCAGAAGTAGATCTGCTCATAGGTGATGCCAATAAGGCAAGAACAAAATTAGGCTGGGAACCGTCCTACGATTTGTCTGCATTGATTAAAGAAATGGTGGCAGCAGATATTGAACTTTTTAAGAAAGAAAAATTATTGAAAGAAAGTGGATTTTCTATAAAAAATCAATATGAGTGATGAACAGGGTGGCTTCGTTGCTTAACAATTCATGTAACCGGGATTTTGCAGTAGCCCAGAAGACAACAACAAATTTGGGTTTAACTTAATCAATATAAGGGTTTCCCGATATTGCGTTTAATCATTAAAAATACTTAAAGCAACTCCTCTTGAATACTCATGACAAAATATATGTTGCAGGACATCGCGGAATGGTGGGTTCGGCAATGGTAAGGAAATTGAATAAAGAAGGTTTTACCAATATTGTTGTAAAATCATCTTCCGAACTCGACTTGCGTAATCAATGCATTGTAGATCAATTTTTCAATCAGGAAAACCCTGCCTATGTTTTTCTGTCTGCTGCAAAAGTGGGCGGCATCCTGGCCAACAACAGCTACCGGGCAGATTTTCTGTACGACAACCTGATGATCCAAACCAATGTGATCCATGCAGCTTATAAATACAAAACAAGTAAACTGATGTTTTTTGGCTCTTCCTGCATTTATCCTAAACTGGCACCTCAACCTTTGAAAGAAGAATACCTCCTTACAGGATTGTTGGAACCCACAAATGAGCCTTATGCCATTGCTAAAATTGCCGGAATAAAATTATGTGATGCCTATCGCGATCAGCATGGATGTAACTTTATCTCCGTTATGCCCACCAATCTCTACGGTCCCAACGATAATTATGACCTGAAAACATCTCATGTGATGCCTGCGCTTATCCGAAAATTCCACGAAGCAAAGGTAAACAATCTGCAATCTGTTACCCTATGGGGTAGCGGTACGCCACGGCGGGAATTTATGCATGTGGATGATCTGGCAGATGCCTGCTTTTTTCTGATGCAACAATATAATGAACCGGGCTTTGTGAACATAGGAGTGGGAGATGATATTACTATAAAAGAACTGGCCTTGTTAATTAAGGATATTGTTGGTTATACAGGTAACATCATACAGGATACTTCAAAACCGGATGGAACCCCAAGAAAGTTGATGGATGTTTCGCGCCTGAATGACCTGGGCTGGAAAGCAAAGATTGGCTTGAGAGAAGGGATAGAGCAGGTGTATGAAGAGTTTGAAAAGAGGGGATAGGATAATCAAATGTGGAAACGTTGTCCTGACTTCATCTGGTAAAGTGGACCCCAATTGCGAATCGCAAGGAAAAAGATAGAAATAAAATAATATTTACGTCCTATGTTCTCTCTTTTTAAAAAGAAACAGCCTGAATTTTCAGGTAACTTAAGTGTTCTAAAATGCGACATGCACTCGCATCTTATCCCCGGTATTGATGACGGATCGCCGGATTTAGAAACCTCCGTTCAACTGATCGAAGGATTACAGGAAGCCGGGTATGAAAAACTTATTACCACCCCTCACCTGATGTTTGATCTTTATCCCAACAGTAAGCAGACCATTACCAGGGGATATGAAAGACTAAAGTCCGAACTGGTGAAAAGAAAAATAAAGGTAGACCTGAAAGCTGCCGCTGAATATTTCCTTGATGATCATTTTGACCGGCTATTGCAGCAAAACGAACCCCTGCTTACAATTAAAGATAATTTGGTATTGGTAGAGTTTTCTTTTGTCAGCGCTCCATTCGATTATAAAGAAAAATTATTTCAACTGCAGTTGAAAGGATATAAACCCATTCTGGCTCATCCGGAAAGATATACCTATCTTCATAACAAGCCAGAGAAATACGAAGAGTTGAGAAATGCGGGTTGTCTCTTTCAGGTCAATATCCTGTCGTTTAGCGGACACTATGGAAAACGGGTAGCGCATATGGCTGAAAGTCTTTTCAAGCTTGGATATATTGAACTATTAGGAACCGACCTCCATCATCACCGACATCTCGCCCAACTGACCTCACCTGAAATTTTTCAAAAAGTGAACGAAATTGCCAGCGCTCTTCCACTGCTCAATAGCCAGCTATAATCTGTTAATCAAAAAATCTGTTTCAGCTCTCTTAAAGCATATATAGTATATGTTGGCTTAATAAATGCAGATAAACTGCTATGGTTTACAAATACCTGGTCCATGCCTGCATTTTTTGCCCCTCCGATATCCGCTTCCAGATCATCCACTAACATTATACTTTCTTCTAAGGAAGCTCCGGTTTTCCTAAGCGCATAATCGAATATCTCCTTATGTGGTTTTAAACTGTTGCTCCCTTCCGAAGTAATAACTGTTTCGAAGAAAGCAGTAAGTCCGGAATAATGCAGCTTACTATG
Source organism: uncultured Terrimonas sp. (assembly GCA_964518685.1). Lineage (GTDB taxonomy): Bacteria > Bacteroidota > Bacteroidia > Chitinophagales > Chitinophagaceae > Agriterribacter. Next base: position 1,209 of record CAZFGP010000241.1, on the reverse strand, counting down.
CTGTACTGATTCAAAACCATTTGTAATCATGTGCAGGGCATAACCTTTGTCGCGAAGATATTGTAGTACCTCTATCGTATTGGGGAACAAAGACGTTCTTGTAGGCAGCCGGTCGAGAAAATAATGATCCATGGTTTGTGCCAACTGCTCATTACTGATTTTAAAGTCAAGTAAAGTATTCCTCATTCGTTTTATGCGAAGCTCACTGCGTTTTATAAAGCCCTTCCGGTAGCGATCCCAAAGCCGATTATTGTGATAAGTATATCTTTCAAAGAAACGGTCAAAACTACTTATTCCGTAGCCTGCAAGGTTGAGCTCCTGAAATAATTCCTTTAAGGTTTCCAGGGCATTCGTTTCAAAGTCCCATAACGTATGATCCAAATCAAAGAAGAGATAGCGGTATGCCATTTTAAATGGATGAAGAGTCAAAGATACGGTTTTGCGGTCGGCACCGAGATCAGACCGCAAAACCCAAAAACATTCTCAAAGCAAGCCGGTCTGACGCTGGTGCGTACCGACGGGGTTTGCTCAAAAAACCTTCTTTATAATTTGTTCATCCAAAACTTGTAAACTGTCTTCTTTGATCCTGCTTTTATCAAAATCTAAAAGCTTCTCTGCAAGATCCCTGTTGCATAAACTTTCGCCAGTCCAGTCTGCATAATCTTTATAGGAGGAATAGGGCCATCCTTCCAGGCTGTTCACCAATCCTGCTCTCAAAGGGTTTTGATGAATATAATGAAATACGGTTTGCGCATATTGGGTACCCCCATTATCTAAACATTTGCCTTTGGCTTTTTGACGGAATAAAGATCCGGTTCTGGATTGCTGCAAATTGAAATGTTGCGCGTAAATACTTTGAAGTTTTCGAAAAGAATTTGATAATTGGGTGGAAAGAATATTGCCAATTTTTACCGGTTTGGCGGATGCTTCTGTGGCATAAATCAAGAAATGAAAATGATTGGGCATTAAGCACCAGGCTATGATTTCACCGAAAGAATAAACATTTCTTTTGAAAAGATCCATGAACACATAATAATCTGTTTCGCTGTAAAATATCCTTTCCCCGTTGTTGCCCTGGTTGTAAATGTGGTATATCTGGTTAGCGTTGATAATCATGTTATCGAAAATACAAAATATCTTTAAGAATCTTTCATAGCAAACCGGTCTGACGCTGGTGCGTACCGACCGGTTTTGCGGTCGGCACCGAAG
>CAZFGP010000240.1:0-4637 GCA_964518685.1 uncultured Terrimonas sp. | reverse complement strand
CCGCGGTTCGAACCCGCCCCGCTTAGTTGCGGGGCAAGTTGTGCTCCCACTTAAACTCAAAAGCCGTGAATCTTCGAATCGAAGATTCGCGGCTTTTTTATTAATTACAGTCTGCGGCCAAGTTTATTTTGCCACGAATTGAAATTTTTGATTCTGTCATATCTGTGATTTTTCCAATTCTACGTTATTAGATGATGTTTTTTCCTTCGAACCATAGCGCCACAAAGCTCCTCCCCGAAAACCAATCCTATTTCTTTCCTGATACTACATTCTCTAAAAGCACTTTTCCGGTTATATTGTTTAAAATAAAGGTTGAATTATCATCCATATTCAATGACAATACTTTGCCGTTCTGCAAGGTGATCTCTTTTACCCCTCCGTTCTTGCTATGCGCCGATAACAATCCACCCCCGAAATAAACAATCATTCCATCCCTGTTAAATATATGCACCCGGGAACGTTCTAACAAAAAACAATCCCAGCATCAGCGCCGGATCATCCGATGGTAACGCCATATACCACGAAGTGTGGCTTACCAAAGCATAAAAACTGCGGGTATCATAAACTATAACGCTCTGTCACAAGCGTATTGAGGCGATAATCCACTGATATACTGTGAGGATAATTCTAACCAGATATCAAAACTCTCCCGTTTCATTTAACTTGTATTATTTGATACTAACAAATGACATTAATTGATAGTATCAAATTTTATTGTTTGGTATTACGAAACGATATAATAATTTTGTACAAAATAGATTAATGGTTTCACAGGAAATAATATCACAAGTTTTGGACGAGCAAAACCGGATATGGCTGAAAAAAGAATTAGGGGTGATCCGTAGCAAATTAGCAGAAGTAAAGTTTCATAAAGGATTCGCTAATGTAATTACAGGAGTTAGAAGATGCGGAAAGAGTACTTTGATGCGCCAGTTACAGTCTTTAACAAAAAGCAATTCTGCCTTTCTGAATTTTGAAGATCCAAGGCTCACTGATTTTGATATGGATGATTTCAGGCGATTGGACAGAGAATTGGAAGTAAGACAGATCAAAAATCTTTTTCTGGATGAAGTGCAGGTATTTGAAAAATGGGAAATTTATGTCCGAAAAAAATTGGATGAGGACTTCAATGTTACGGTTACCGGCTCAAATGCATCGCTTCTAAGTAAGGAATTGGGAACCAAACTGACAGGAAGGCATTTGTCTTATGAATTATTTCCTCTTTCTTACCCCGGATTCCTACAACTGAAACGCAGAAAGGATTCGGTGGATTCGCTCTCTCTGTATCTTCGGGAAGGCGGTTTTCCTGATTTTATCAAAACCCAAAACCCCTTTGTTTTGCATCATTTATTGGATGACATTCTGATGCGAGATATTGCAGTGCGGTATGGAGTACGAGATGCAAAGTCTCTACGGCGATTGGCAGTTTATCTCATTTCTAATATCGGGAAACCGATAGCTGCCAATAAACTCTCGCAGAGTATGGAGATTAAGGCTACCAGTACTATATTGGAATATTTTGCCTATATGGAGGATGCCTACCTGGTTCAGTTTGTACCGAAATTCAGCTATTCGTTAAAAACACAAATAAGGAATCCAAAGAAAGTATATGTTATTGATCTGGGAATTTTTACCCATAACTCTATTGTTTTTACGGATGATTTTGGCCGACGATTGGAGAATTTAGTATTTCTTCATTACCGTGGATTAGGAAAACAGTTGTATTATTTCAGGGAAAAAAAGGAATGTGATTTTGTGGTTTTTAATAAAGAAATGCCGGAGGAGGCGATTCAGGTTTGTTATCATTTTACAGAAGATAATCTGCAAAGAGAAACAGCCGGTCTTTTGGAAGCAATGGCCTTTTTGGGTTTAAAAACGGGTAGGATCATCACGTTCAATCAATCGGATGAATATACTGTTGATGGAAAGAAAATTCTTCTCGTCCCTTACCGGGAATTAGTGAAGGTTTCGTAGAGATGGTTTTCTGCACCATTCCAATAATAAAGAGAAACCGTTTGAACTAACTGCAAAGAAACTAAAATTGATTTTGGAAGACCTTTCCTGATACCACATTCCCTAAAAGCACTTTTCCGGTTATATTGTTCAAAATAAAGGTTGAATTATCATCCATATTCAATACTACTACTTTGCCGTTCCACAGGGTGATTTCTTTTACCCCTCCGTTCTTATTATGCGCCGATAACAATCCACTCCCCGAATAAACGATCACTCCATCCCTGTTAAATATATGCGCACGGGAACGTTCTAACAATCCCCGCATCAGCGCCGGATCATACGACGGTAACGCCACATACCACGAAGTACAATCTCCCAGCTCTTTTTTAGCAATCGCCGTCTTGCTATCAGACGCGTAAACGCCCAATGAAAGGGCATCCTTATCATTGACATAAAACAGCGGATGCCAGGGGAAATCTTTATTAATCCGAACCGAAAGCGGCTTGCCGGCTGCTTTCACGGGTTTCCTCCGGATATCCAGGATCGTTGGCTTGCCGGTGAGCGCAGTTGTTTTTATAACGGGTAAGGTAGCGTTGTCTGCAAGGGACAGGTTCATCCCGGTAAGTTCGCTGACAGATGCGGGATCAAGTTTTGTTCCGTCTGAATATCCGGGTGCATAGAACCAAATAATATCGCGCTTATCCTTCATCACTTTATCGCGGATAAGATTGCGTTGTGATTCGTTCAGCACAAAAGTGTTATTGAAAACAACCACTTTATATCTCGACAAATCCACCTTATCCAAATCGCTTAAATACACCGCATCAAACACAATCCCCGCTTTCATCGCATTGGTGAGCGTCCAGTTGATCAGCACATCTGTGATCACCGTTTTGTTGGCCTGACTCACCAAGTTATAAAAACTGCGGGTATCATAAACCATAAGTACATCTGCATCCGAAACATAGGGGCTGTTTAAATTTTCATCCAGAACTTCCTTTATCTTGCGGATATCTTCCATCATGTCCGGACGGTTCCAGAAGCCGTCCGTAATCTTTTGCTTCCTCCACTCTTTCTCTGGATCTATACCGCTTGATGGAAGTCCGAAGTCATAAAACCACATCCCCATCCCCTTCGTAGCCGTGTGCATGGTATTGCGCCTTACCAGGGAGATGGATTCCTTTAAAGAGGCCGCATAACCCGGATCGTCTTCTTCCTTCAAAGGAGGCGCCTGATCCATTTCCTCAAGAAACAACTTCCCGTTTAGCCGGATAGATTCCAGCAGAGCGCGGGAATGGTAGGGATCTCCTGTGGCTTCATGATCGGGATAATAAGCCTGTGGAGAAGCGAGGTAATCAATATAGGGAGACTTCAGGATGGTATCTATGGCCAAATGTCCTCCGGCGGCTTCCCGCCCGAAAAGGGAATAAAAGTAACCATAAAAAGATCCGGTAATGATGGGTCTTGGCCAGCTTTCCTTTACCAGTTTACAGAAATGAAGGATATCCTCTGCCACCAGTACATGCTGCGCTTCAAAATAATCTATCACCTTACGTTCTTTTTCAGGATCTCTGAAAACGCCGTAGCGGGTGGTGTTTCGTTCAAGGCTGCCCGGCACTTCCGCCGTCTCGAAGGTAACCCTGTCGGATGCCCAGGCTTTTTGCAGCGCCGCTTCGGTTTTATATTTTCTTTTCAGCCACTCTCTGAAATAACGGGTCATCGGCGCACTTAAATCCGGATCGTTGTTCATAAACCCGAAATAATGCCATTCCCCATATACTCCCGAAGCCACCTGGATCCCCACCAGGGCATTTCCTTCCGGCGTGGCGGAAAGCTCCCGGCAAAACCTGCTTACCATCGCGGAAGCCGAACTTTTCCACTTCTGAGAGGCCAAGCTGAACCGCGATACATTGTATACATCGCCTTCCAGCCAGGTTTGGGTGGGATCGCCTTTCCCGACGGCAACGGTATCTCCATATTCCACGGATTCTTCCGGATGCTTTGCCTGCCACCAACGCGGGGCGTTTACGTGTAAGCGCATAAAGATGGCGGCATCAGGTACTGCATCCAATACTCCCCGTAACTGCATCACCGCGGTATCCGGTTTAAAAGAATCATCCGAAAACCAGACATCATCCAGATACACATCAATCTGAAACAGTTTAATACCGGCAATATCCGCAAACTGTTTAATATTTTGCTGTGGCAGGGGAAACCAGGAAAACCGCCGGTCAACCAAGGCATATAGCAAAGGAGTCGCCGGCTCGCCATTGATAAAAATAGTGGGGCGGTTGTGGTACATCTTCACCTCTCCCTGCCGTACTTCATTCTTTTGACCGGCTTTTTTATTTTCCCGCCGGCTACAGGAAAAGACCAAGCCGGCCACCAGAAATACCAATACGGAAGGAAGCGGACTACCCAATAACTTTTTGATGAAACGGAGCGAACGCATACGGCAAAGCAATTTTTATAAATCGTGAAAATAAAAATACTGAAACTATCGGGATAAAGAGACTCTTTCGTGGTTTGTTCGTAAACACAGGCAACCGCGTGAGCTGTGGTTTTGAAGTTCGTGCAGGTACGAACCAAGGCAAACAATATGCCTCTTAAAACGGTAGTCTTAATCCTTGTTGTAATGGATAGCCTGTCCCGTGGCGAAGCAAGCGGGATGCCTCTCAGGC
>CAZFGP010000239.1:0-4685 GCA_964518685.1 uncultured Terrimonas sp. | reverse complement strand
ACAACGGTAAAGCATTGGCGATGGCAGGGCATTTGAAAATCGTCTGCCCGAACCGAAGCCGAATAGAATTACTGATGATGAAGATAAGCACAAAAGCCAAATAATTAACGTCAAGCTGGAACAAAAGCTGATAGCGAACTACAGCCGATGGCTTGCACATCACCCCCTGCTATTGCCAATGCACCTGTTACCTGCACGGCACTTGTCATTTTTCAATTTCTTTATTCAAAAGTTTTTCAATTTCTTCACCACTGCTCGGTCTGGGTGCGTCAAAGTCAACAATATTTCCTTTTTTGTCAATCAAGATAAATTTGGGAATTGCGTTTGCAACATAGGATTTCCAAACAACTCCATCTTTATCTAATAGTTGAGTCCAATCAGGCTTATCTTGTTCTATTGCTTTTCTCCATTCATTAATACCGTCATGAACAGCAATGCTAAGAAATACAATCTGATTATTGTCTTTAAATTTGTTATACAAAATTTTAAAACTTGGCGTTTCTGCTCTGCAAGGCGCACACCAACTTGCCCACAAATCAAGATAGACAACCTTTCCTTTAAAACTTTCAAGACTAAATGTCTCACCGAGATTACTTTCGAGGGTAAATAGTGGTGCAGGTTTTCCGACTTGTGTCCGCATTAACTCATTCTCTTTTTCGGCAATTTTATCTTCAAGAGATTTCTTGTAAAAAATGCTCTCAAGGTTTGAAATGTAAGGTTCAAACAATTCCTTGTAGTCGTTTAATTTTTTAAATGATTTGGCAGACTCAATATCCGATTCCATCCGGGTATACAAAGTAAGCTCTTTTGCTTTTCCGTGATAAGTCGTACTTATCTTTTTTAATTTATAACCTTTTTGATTTTTCAGGGTGGAATCTTTTTTAAAATCAAGATTTACAATATAATTCAGCCATTGGTTTGTGATAAAACCGTTCCTGTAATCATCTGAGATTAAATATTCATCTTTATAAATGTTTTCTAAAATCTTGTTGTCAAAATTGTTTCGAACAAAAGATATAGAATTGTCGTAGGTATAATTATTGATGTTTACATGGGAAACCAACATATATAGCGTACTGAATTTATTATCAAGCTGAACCATCGAACCGAAATATTTTAGGTATTTGTCATGAATCGGCTTTTTGTCAAATACGACATGATATATTGAATCTTTTAATTTTTGGTGATTACTGATATATGATAGTAATGCATTTTGTTTTAATTCGAACCAAAGTGTTGTGTCTTTCCGGGCTACATAAATCGAATCCAACATAAAACGGTATTTGTTACTTTCCGAACCGATGCCGGAAATAGCTTTGCTTTTGAAGAGAGAAAAAAAATCCTTGCCGTTTCCAGTAATTGTCAAGTTATATCCAGGTGCAACAAAAATATCGTTGATTTGAATATTGTTTTGCTGTATGCTTGTGCGTTGAGGACCTGTTAATTTGTATGTCTTTAGATAGAATTTGCCAGATTCATCAAGTTTAAGAGTGTCTATTAAGGCCTGTCCATTTATATCTCGAAAGAAAATTCTCAAATATTTTTCCGGACAGTCAGTTATTTGACCTTGTATAATGAAAGCCGGTTTCTTGAATTTATTCTGTCCCCAAAGGATAGTGCTTGAAAATAAAATAATAATTAAGCTGAATGTCTGTTTCATAAACGTGATGCTGTTTGTGCTTGCAGGTAACGGTTTCGGGCTTTGCGTTCGGGCGGGTTTCGGAGCACAAAGCTTCAATTTATTACTAAAGTTCATTAGAAGCACAAAGCTCCAAGTTTGCACGTCAGCCCGCCTGACGCAAAACCCGTGTTATGCGGTCGTTTTTCTTTCATATTACATGTCAAAGTCGAAATAGTAAGCCTTTTGTTCTGTCTTGTCGTACCAAAAGTATTTAAAATATTGATGGTCGCCTTGCCAGCTATACAAGTCCAACTTCTCAATTTTTTTCTTGTCCCACCAGTCAAAGTCGTGTTGAAGTCCAAATGCATAGTCAGTCGTTTCTTTGTCAAGTTTTAGTTGGTGCTTTTCAATTATTTTTCTTGCCGTTGTCGTGTCGCAGTTAAATGAAAACATATAATCTGCGTCAATACCGATTGCATCGTCAAAGCAATAAATATTTTTGATGTCAGGCGTGAGGTCAACTTTTAAAAAGTCCTTGAAGCGTTCTTTATTAAATTTTGTGTCAGGTTTGTAAGCGTCAAAATGTGGAACAACTTTGTCAACAAAGTCTTTTGATTTGTCTTTAACTTTTTTCTCTGTCTTTTCGGCTAGTTCTTGTCCCTTATTTTTAATTCGGTCGCATGAAACTATTGTCAAAGCAAAGATGATTGTCGATATGTAAATTGTCTGTTTCATGGTCGTCTTAAAATGCCGCATAACGGACAGGGCTTTATGCAGGTTGGGAATTAGAATTCCGTCTGCCCATAACCGCTGCCGATTGAAAATATATTGATGAAGTTAAGTACAAAAGCTGATAGTTATTCGTCAGACCGAACTGAAGCTGGGATTTGCACTTAGCTGATGTTACAATGTCCAGCCCAACTTGCATAAAACCCCCTGTTATGTGTTCGCCCTTCGTCTTGGTAACTTGAATTGAAAGTATGTGTCCACCGTGGCGGAGTGTGTCCCGGAAGCGTTGGAACAAGGCAGGCTCTTTTGCAAGGTTTGCTTTTGTGTGTCGGCCTTGTGTGCCTTGCAAATGTGCCTGACTTGGTGCGTCGGCTAATTATCTTTATCTCCGTTTAATAAATCTTCAGCAAGCATCTTCGCCTGTGTGATAACTGTCTCAACAGCTTTTTCTTGTAAGTCCGGTGGATAACCATGCAAACGTAAAATTCTGCGAATATTACGCCTTAATGCAGATTGAACACTTTCTTTAATTGTCCAGTCAATGGTTGTGCTGTTACGAACTGTTTTTAATAACTCTTGTGCTATATGTTTTAATGTCTCGTCGCCGAGTATGGATACAGCGCTATTATTTACTTCTAAAGCTGTGTAAAAAGCATACTCCCTAAAGTCAAGTCCAAGCTTTTCTCCTTTCTTGTCCGCAGCTTTGATTTGTTCTGCAAAAGGAATAAGAACTTTTTCCAAAAATTCAACTGTGTCTATCATCCCATTGTGATACCGTTTAATGGCATCTTCCAGCATTTCAGAAAACTTTCTGCTTTCAACTAAATTGATTTTTGCCCGCTTTTTGATTTCATCTTTCAGCAGTTTCTTTAATAACTCAACTGCCAGATTTTTTTGAGGTAAATCTTTTAACTCCTGCAAGAAACGTTCATCCAATATTTCAATGCTCGGTTTTTTTAAACCTGCAGCGTCAAATACATCAATTACTTTGTCGGCTGTAATGGCTTCCGAAATGATTTGCCTGATGGCTGTTTCAATTTCTTCATCACTTTTGCCGCCTTCATTCCGGTCTGATATTTTTACTAATCTGGATTTGATAGCCTGAAACAAAGCAACATCATCACGGATGGCAATTGCCTTTTCATGCGGCACTGAAATTGCAAAAGCTTTCAAAAGGTTCTTTGTGTTTTCTATGAAACTTTGCTCTCCATTTTCCTGACTGAAGATATAATCAACAATAACAGGAATAAATTTTAGTTTCTCTTCAGGATTCAGTGTAAAGAATTTTTTCCAGTCAAAATGTCGCAGCTGATATTCGATAGCTTCATACAGTTCCAGCATTTTTGCAACGGCTAATTCCTGGTCGAGTGTTGGCTTGCCTTCACCACCACTTGCTGTATATTCTGCTAAAGCATGTTTCAATTCCTGTGCAATTCCCAAATAGTCCACTACCAAGCCGCCCTCTTTTCCTTCTGTAAAAACCCGGTTTACTCTGGCAATTGCTTGCATCAAACTGTGTCCTCTCATGGGCTTGTCCACATATAACGTATGTAAACATGGAGCATCAAAACCTGTAAGCCACATGTCCCGGACTATAACCAGTTTCAAAGAATTGGTCGGATTTTTTAACCGTTCACCGATTGCTTTTCTTCTTGCTTTGTTACGGATATGTGGTTGCATGTGTAAAGCATCACTGCTCGACCCTGTCATTACTACTTTAATAGTTCCTGTTTCATCGTCATCTGAATGCCAGAGTGGTCTTAGTGCAATAATGGCATCGTACAATTCAACACATATTCTACGGCTCATGCATACTATCATCGCCTTACCATCGAGCACTGCATTTCGTTGTTCAAAATGATACACTAAATCTTCCGCAATCTTTTTAATACGGTTTGGATTTCCTACAATCGCTTCCAGTCTTGTCCATTTCGCTCTTAGCTGCTGACGATTGGTTAATTCTTCCGTCTCTGTCAGTTCTTCAAACTGTTCATCCAGTTTCACTTTTTCATCTTCCTCAAAATGCACTTTAGCCAAACGGCTTTCATAAAATATCGGAACGGTTGCATGGTCGTTAACGGCCTGTTGAATATCATAGATGTCAACATAGTTCCCGAAAACGGCCTGTGTGTTTCTGTCTGAACTTTCTATGGGAGTTCCTGTAAAGCCAATAAAAGAGGCATGCGGTAAAGCATCTCTCAAATGTTTGGCGAAGCCATCTAAAAAATCATACTGACTGCGGTGGGCTTCATCTGCAATTACAATAATGTTTTTTCTATCACTTAATGATTTAATGTCGGCTCCGATATATTCAACAGCCGGTTCTGAAACTGTA
>CAZFGP010000238.1:0-4784 GCA_964518685.1 uncultured Terrimonas sp. | reverse complement strand
GGCATAACATCGCCATTTCAGCCGTCTGTTTTTCCAATTTGTACAGGAACGCTGCCGCTTTTTTCTCGGTAAAATGCTTGTACAACAGCTTTACAATCTGGTTATAATTTACACCTACGGAGCGAAATTGACTGTGAAACGAAGTCAATCGCATATAAAAATCAACCGTTCCTTTGTCAATCTTAACTGATTTCATTTCCTTACTGAACAGCAGGGAAATGATAAACTTCGCTTTATTAGGCATTCCCGATGCCTCAAAAAGCGATAAAAGTTTGGCGTTTTCTTCGTCTGTAAGACGGAAAACGTGGCGGTGGATGCTTGGGTCGGTTTTGGGTGTCCGTCCGCCCTTATTCTGTTTTCTGTTACTGTTCTCGTTCATCACTAATCTATTTTTAATCCACACAAAAAACCTCGACTTCGGAGAGTGTTTTCTGCTCCCAGCAGGGCAAGTTGTTTTGAGGCACTAACTCGGTTTCGAGTGCCTCAAAACACAACTTGCCGTGTTCCGGTGAACACAAAAATCCGCCCTGCGGGACGGATTGAATGTAACAGGGAAAAACGGCTCGTTGCCGTTCCCGTTACCCCCTGATATGTCAAAAGACTTTTGCATAAATCCGTTAATAAAAATCACAATACAAAGTAAAGCCCTGTTTACGATAGCGTTGCACTGTGACACAGTGCCAAATGCTGCCTCTGAACGCCAAACACTGCCACCGCTATACAACCGATTGAATTTGATGAGTTCTTTGCCCCTGAATGTTGACAGGCAGGCAGGCAGGCAGCCCGTGCTTCAGGACGAGCAGACGGCATACATTCAAGATGGCAGGTTATCCTGCCTGCAAGATTGCAGGAATGCAAGAAACCAAGAGCGCAGGAATGACGGAAAGCGTGACAGCCTGCTATCAGACAATCAAGCCTGCGTGATGGATAGAATGACGGACGGAACGAATGCAAGAACGCAATCACGCCTGATAGGATGCCTGAATGAAAGCATTGCTGCTGTACAGCAGGAAAGCAGGCAATCAGCAATTCCCGCAGGCAAGCCTGATAGCTATCCTGCAAGAAAGACAGCACGAAATCAGGACTGCACGGCTGAAAGCCTGCAAGACTGAAAACAGTAAGATGTAAACTTTAAATTTTAAAAATATGGACACAAGAAAGAAACCTCTGTTTGTCGCTTTTTCTTCTCAAAAAGGCGGTGTTGGCAAAAGCACATTTACCACGCTTGTCGCCAGTACGATGCACTATCGGTTGGGCTACAACGTAGCCGTTTTTGATGCGGATTTTCCGCAGCACAGCCTGATGAAAATGAAAACCCGTGATTTGGCAATGGTAATGGAAAATGAGGCGTTGAAAAAACTGGCATATAAGCAGTTTACCACCATCAATAAAAAAGCCTATCCCATTATGCAGCACAAAGCGGATAGCGTACTCGATGCGGCGCACGAATTTGTAAACACTTCCCCTGTTCCGCTTGATGTGCTGTTCTTCGACCTGCCCGGAACCGTGAACACGCCCGGAATTCTGAAAGCATTGGCAGGTATGCACCACATTTTCACGCCCATCACGGCAGACCGTGTGGTAATGGAAAGTACGCTCATCTTCACACAGCTTTTACAGGATGTAATTATGAAAAAAGGCGAAACTTCCATACAAAGCATTAACCTGTTTTGGAACCAGGTGGACGGCAGGGAAAGCACGCCCTTATATGACGTGTATAATCAGCTTATCGGGCAACTGGGGTTAAGCCTGATGCAAAGCCAAATCAAGAACAGCACCCGTTTTCGCAAGGAAAGTGAAGTGGACAGCAAAACAGTTTTCCGTTCTACGATAATGCCACCCGATGAGCGTTTGATGAAAGCCTGCCAGTTAGACCTGTTCATCAGCGAATTTTTAAACATCATTCAATCGTAGTGCTATGGAAAAAGATAATAAACGTAAAGTTACGCCGGACATTAACGAAGAGCTGATGATGAACCTGATGGTAGACGGCGTTAAAAAGGACGGTTTGCAGCTACCGCCTGAACCTGCCGAAGAGCAGGAAAAGGAAGAAATACAAAACGAGGTAAGGCAGGATGAATTACCACAAAGCAAACCTGTACAAAGGGAAAGAAACCGTACCAAGAAGAGCCTTGACGGAAGCTACGGCGAACACTTTTTGAAAACCCATTCGATGACAAAGCGGGGCGATAAAAGTATCTATATCCGGCAGGAATACCACGAACGGCTATCCCGTATTGTACAGGTAATCGGTAAAGATGCTATACCCCTGTATGCCTATCTCGATAACATACTGGAACATCATTTTGAAATGTTTGAAAAAGCCATTACCGATGATTTCAACGAAAAGTTTAAACCCATTTTTTAAAGCATCTGATTATGGAAATAGTAATTGTGATTTGCCTGCTGATAGTCATTGTCCTGCTTTTGCAGGATAAGATTGTCATTCATAAAAGGTCGGAGCAAAAGTCCAAACAGGAAAAAGTTAACCCGAACCTGCCCGATATTATGGGGCAACCCAAGCCAGTAAGAAGCCTTTCAGTGCCAAACACTGCCAATGAAAGCCAAATAACGGAACAGGAGATAAACCCTGATAATTTAGACATTGAATACGACGAAAACGAAAACGTCAGCATTCAAATTCCGCAGGAAGAACTGGACGAAGTTTTCAGCAATATGCCTGATTTGGAAGAAGAGGAAGAAGAGTGGAACAGGTACGGAATATCCGGTGGCGATAACGGTTTTGCCCAAGGGGTTACCTACGACGAACTAAGCTCCGTAGGGGCATTGCTCCAAAAAGAAAATTTGGAACAGGCTCAAAAGGAAACAGCGGTAGCCATAGTTCAGAAATTACAGGGAACCGAATTATTCAGCCTACTGGAAAATTCCATTGAGGGTGCTTCCCGAAAAATTGCCGAGCTTTTGGATAGCACACTCTCCACTGAAACGGACGACAGTTCTTCCACTTTGCGGAAAAATGATTTGGGGAATTTTGACATTGGGGAGTTTGTCTGAAAAGACGGCTCCCTTTTGTTATTTATTCAATCGGAATTGTCAAGAGCAACAATCGAATATTCATAATTATATTCGAGCAAATGAGGTGTAGGGCTTTTCCCTTCAGGATTGTAATAATTTATCCCTCTTGACGTTTCAGAGATTAAGTGTAAATTTTTTCTTGCTCTTGAAGCTAAAACGTAAAGTAATTTTTTAGAATTTTCGTAACCGTTTGTATCGTTGAAGTGTGGGACATAATCATTAAGAAGAGCAAAACCTATTACTGTATCATATTCCTCTCCCTTTACGCCGTGAATAGTTGAAACGGTTATACCATCTCTTTGCCTGAAAACTTTTCTAAAATTTTCAATCTCTCCAATAAATGGATTTCCCTCGTCAATAAGCCTTTGTATTCTATTTTTTGAACTTGCAAAAAATGATGTGTGATGTTCTTCAAGTAACGGGAAATTCGGAATTTGTATTTTCAGGCTTTCACAAATTCTTTCAAAGAAAGAACGTAAGTAGGTTAAACCATCATTTTCATTCACTTCAATTGAATTGCAGATTTTCAAAAACTCTTTGTTTGATAAGTTTGATACATCTACTCCCGCAGCATCAAGTTCGTTCAAAACTTCTTTACTCCAACGTAAACGACGAACGTACATATAGGGCGATGGTTCTGTCAAAACAATTCTTGCAACTTTAAACCAAAAATTCTCAATGTCCCGTGAAAACGGAGCCATACCGGGTCCGTCAAAACTAAAATCCGGAAGTCTAATCATTAGCTTCCTTGTAATACTTGCAATCTGAACCCATTGAGGTGCTGCAATACAAATTTCATTAGGGCTAATTCCGGCTTCACGGACATTAAACAAAATCAATTTTGCAATTTCTTCTATCAAATTATCTAACGAAACCGATAAGTTATATGTGATTAAACTATTATAATCTTTTTCGTTTCCGAATGCTATAATAGGGGTAGCAAATGTTTTATAATAATCGAAGTAATTTATTATGGTTTCAGATGACCTGTAATTTTTGTCTAAACTCAACTGTATCAAGTTAAACCCCAAAAGTTTTTCCAAATCATCCTTTGGCATCGGATAACCACCTAAAGAATGATAAATAGATTGGTTAGGGTCGCCAACAATTAATGTTTTTGAACACCCGTTGTTTGCACTTAATATTTTTGATATTATATGGTATTGTATCTCTTTAGTATCTTGATATTCATCAATCAAAATAAATGGAAATAATTTGCATAAGATGGTACAAATGATTGGCTTTGATTTCAATAATTCATAAGCATAAAAAAGTATCTGCTCAAAATCCAATTGACTATTCTCTTTTAATATTCCGAAATATTCTTGAAGAATAGCTTTGATATGCTTATTCTGATTACTATTTTTTGATGTAAACTTATATGTACCATTTATGGTAGCATAATATTGAAAATCATAAAAAGTAACTTTTGGATTGCTATATTTTTTGCATAATTCGGTTAGGAGCTTTTCAGTATCAAAGGAATTACAAACTTTAAACCCGTTTTTCAACCTTTCAGAATACAGATGGTAAGGCTTTAATATCCATTCCATACAGAATGAGTGAATTGTACCAATCCATAATTGTGTAGTATCAACCCCCAATAATTCAACCCGTTCTTTAATTTCATCAGCAGCGTTATTCGTGTATGTAATTGCAATAACGAACTCTTTATTGGAATTTAGCCTGCTTAATTCGTAAGCGATTTTGTATGTAAGCGTTCTCGTTTTTCCACTACCAGGACAGGC
>CAZFGP010000237.1:0-4832 GCA_964518685.1 uncultured Terrimonas sp. | reverse complement strand
CTTATTGACCTCGTAAAGGTCATATATTTGTAACAGAGCAACCCAGAGTCAACTGACCGACCCCAGCGGGGTCGAACGTAAGTCTCAGATCGCTGCTTTTTTTGATAACATAAATCATGGGTGATCAGAGATGAAGAACAAAAGATGGGACTATTGATGTAGATAAACCCGGAAGGTTCACAAAAACCAAAAAATAATTTTATTTGCTCTATGTCAGAGAAACGATTCAAAATATATGCTTATGAATGAGAAGCTACAAGAGGCATTTAACCTTCGGAAAGATCAAAATTTTTATCAAGCCATTGAAATTTATCAACCGATCTGGAAGCAGAACCATGATAGCTTTGACGATTGGGCAGGATGGAGTTATGCCTTCTCTTTATCCAAACTCAACAGGCATGATGAAGCACTGGAAGTTTGCAGAACGCTTTTTCCCAGGTTCAATCATTCTGAGATTTTAAATTCATTATATGCTAAGTGTATTTTCTATACCCAGTTCACCAGGGATAAATCTCCTTCAATAGAGGTTTTATCTAAAGCGACAGAAGCTATGATGCAGCTATCACCTCCTCACCAGCCGTATTCTCTCACCTCTGCTGCCATATTCAGATTAATAAAAGTGTTATTGAGCCAGCAGTCCATTGAATGGGGAAAAATTGAAAACTGGTTGTTGAAATTGGAGCCTGATCTCTTGGATGATCGCCCTTTCCGGATGACGGATTCGCGGGGAAATCATATTGAATTAGCCAGCCCGAAAGAAGAATGGTACAGCAATATGATAAAGGTGAAAGGCGGACTAAACCAACCAAAGGAATTATTGGCATTGTTGGATGTGGCGCGAAAACAAAATATCAAATGGCATTACAACAACGACATCTGGTTTGCAAGAAAAGAAGCTTTTGCGCTGAACCAACTGGGCGAAAAAGATAAAGCTGAAAAGATATTGAGAAATATCCTGAAAAGAAAAAAGGACTGGTTTCTGCTTTACGATTTGTCTCTGGTAATAGAAAATGAAAAAGAATCTTTGACACTTATGGCCAGGGCTGCGCGTGCTCCCGGAAAAGATGAACACAAACTGAAGTTGTTTCAATCATTGTATGAGCGCCTTGCAAAAATTGAAATGCACCATAACGATGCAGCCATACACCTCTGTCTCATCGCGGCCATCCGCGAAGAACAGGGATGGCCGGTCAAAGAAGAAATGCGTAACACCATCATAAAAGCCGGGATTGATCCTGTACAAGAAGGTTCATCGTTAGCTATTAAGAAAAACCTGATTCCTGTGTGGATATCACTTGATAAGGATGCTGCAAAACGTCTCACCGGCAAAGTGAAATCCATCCTGCCAAACGGAAATGCCGGTTTCATATCTTGTGAGAACGTATCCTATTACTTTAGAGTCGGCAATCTGAAAAATAAAATCAAACCAGGTACAATGCTTTCTTTTGAATTAGAAGACGGATATGACAAAAAGAAAAATAAATCAACCAAAGTAGCAGTTAATATTCAACTACAATAAATCAACCTATCATGAACCTCGTCATCAACTCTTATGGCGCCACGCTGCAAAAAGAAAACAATCTTTTTGTGATCACTACAGCCGAAGGAAAACAAACTTTTCCTCCCGATGTAGTGCGTACCATATCCGTAAACAAAAGTGCGCGTATCACCAGCGACGCCATTTTATTAGCCATCAAAAACCAGGTGGAAGTATTGTTTGTGAATGATATGGGCGAACCGGAAGGCCGTGTGTGGAGCGTGAAGTACGGATCGGTAAGTAACATTCGAAAAGCACAGATCAACTTCCTGTATTCACCCCTTGCTGTGCAGTGGGTCAAAGATCTCATTATTACTAAAATAGATCGGCAGGCTGCACTCTTGCTGGGATTGCAGCCGGAAGCTGGTGTTGATCTCAAATTGCACAATGTCTTTAAATACGCCGTTAATAGCCTGGAAGATTACAAACGGAAAATTGCAGCGGTAGAGGGTGAGATAGTGAGCGATATAGCACCATCGGTGCGCGGTTGGGAAGGAGCGGCGAGCCGAAAGTATTTTCAATGTCTGAGTAGCCTGTTGCCCGAAGAATACAAGTTCGAAAGCCGTGACCGCATGCCCGCAAAGGACAAGTTCAATGCCTTGCTCAACTATGCGTATGGAATGTTGTATGGCAAGGTAGAGGGTGCATTGATTAAGGCAGGTATAGACCCTTACATGGGCATATTTCACCGCGATGAATACAACCGGCCTGCACTGGTATTTGATGTGATTGAAAATTACCGGAGTTGGATGGATTATGTGGTGTTTCAACTTTGCAGTGCCAGGGCCATTCCCGACGATGCATTTGAGAAAGTGGAAGAAACCGGAGCTATCCGGCTTGTACCCCTGGCGAAACGGATTCTGATACAGTCTGTCAACGACTTTCTTGACGAAATTGTAATCATTGGCAAACCCATGAGCCGGCTCTCGCACATAGAAGCCGACACCTTCAAATTGGCCAACCACTTCCTAAAACAAGAACAAAATGTTATTAATAGGTAAGCACATCACCGCGCCCTCCGATCCGCTTCAGCCGGTAAGTGTACAAAGCGTTTTTAAAGCCATTTGCAACGCACGGGGAGAGGTGGCTACGTTGCAGAATAGATTGCAGGCCATCCGCATAATAGATGCTGGACAATACAGGAAAATGAAGACTGCACTCCCGTATATCGTTTGCGCCAGCTTTCAACCCAATGTCAGGAAGAAAGAAAACTTTGTTTTTACCGAAAGGTTTGTCGTGGACATTGACCACCTTTCGGAGTATGAAATAGACATGAAGTCGCTGAGACAAAGGCTCAGGGACGACCCGAGGGTAGAACTCCTGTTTTCTTCACCGGGCGGAGATGGGCTGAAAGTTCTTTTTGTATTGAGCGAAAGAATTGCCGACAGCGGATATTACGCACTTTTTTGTTGAACTTAGGAAATCATTTTGTATGGAATTTGCGGACCGGTACGAACTTCGGGGCGCTGTGGACGCAAAGACCAACGATGTTTCAAGATGTTGCTTTGTCAGCTTCGATCCGGATGCATATTATAACAGTTCAGCCGACAAGATAAACGCTGCACAGTATCTCCCGGAAGAAGGCGCATTCAATTTTGATAAATTAAAGAATGAAATCAGGGAACAGGAAAGGGAAAACCGAAAAGAGCAAAAAGGCCTGGGCATTGACGATGCTGTTTCGGCGCCATTGTCTGATGATATTCTGACGCAGATAAAACAGAAAGTAGGCGTACGGGTGAAACAACGGGTCGAAAAAAGTTACATTCAGCCAGAGCAGTTAGATAGGATAATGCCGGAAGTAATACAACAATTAGAAGAAATTGGTGCAGTCGTTGTCAAGATGTTGCCAATAGACTATGGGCGGCAACTCAGGATAGGGGCGGGGTCATACTGGGCTGAGATAAACCTGTTTTATGGCAAACGTGGTGTACGCGTTGTTGGCACTACAAAGACCGGAAGCAACAAACAATTGTGTGAAAGTGTATTAGTCCTGCTCCAGTCGCATTTTGATAATAATATTTACTGAAATCAGTCCTTGCCGAAGATTGTCTGCCCGTTTTAAATTCATAATTCACAATTCTTAATTCATAATTCTTAATTGAAAGATGCCCCGTCCGCCTAATAAAGAATTTGACCTGAGAGCTCGTATTGCCAGATTAAAGACAGCAGGATTTAACTTCTTCTCTGCAGACAGCAAACCCTTCGAGGGAGCGTTGGCGTTGAAGCCACTACCAGAGCGCATAGCGCTAATACTGAACATCATCCAGAACAAACCCGTAAAAGCAACGAGTATGAATTATCTGATTTTATACGACATCGAGAAAGATAAGGTGCGCAATCTGATTGCCAAATATTTGCTTTCGAAAGGCTGTATCCGAATTCAAAAATCCGTATTTTTGGCACATACGGATCACCCAAAGTTTGATGAGATCAAGAATACGCTGGCCGAAATAAATGAGATCTACCAGAATACAGACAGCATCATCCTGATTCCATTAAATGTAAGCGACGCGCGCAGTATGAAATTAATAGGTCAGAATGTGAACATAGAACAGATTATTGATCCCCCGAACACTGTTTTTTTATGAAACATGTAAGTTTTATTTTTCAGGAAAATGTTATTTTTGTAGGCATAACAAGAGGTAGTTCATTGACATTCAGAAAAATGTAAAAAGAACCGCCTGAGAGGCACATCCATTACAACAAGGATTAAGACATTTGATTTCCTGATAAATAAATTCCTCATCAGGTGCCTGAGAGGCACATCCATTACAACAAGGATTAAGACCGAATAGCGTTTGGCAAGTTCATCTAAATATCTTTCCGCCTGAGAGGCACATCCATTACAACAAGGATTAAGACATTTGGTCGTTTCTTTTTCACGTAACATCCAAAGCCTGAGAGGCACATCCATTACAACAAGGATTAAGACGCTATTGCTTCCCGGATTTTCGTCAAACATTAACGTATGCCTGAGAGGCACATCCATTACAACAAGGATTAAGACACTTTCTTTTTTAACTTCTATGTAAGTTTTAGTAAGGCCTGAGAGGCATCCCGCTTGCTTCGCCACGGGACAGGCTATCCATTACAACAAAGATTAAGACAGGGTAGCAACTTTCGCCAATGAGCGAGTTGGTGGCAATTTTACAGAACCTCGTTCCTCGACAAAAAATACCAAATCAAACTTTAATATTCCGACTAAACAATTTGAATGCTTACCAATATTTGGTAACTTTGAAGAAAGTTTGAAAAAATGAAAAATACATCAATATCACTCGGGAACTATTTCGAC
>CAZFGP010000236.1:0-4939 GCA_964518685.1 uncultured Terrimonas sp. | reverse complement strand
CCTTCTTCACGCAAAAAGTGAAAGGGAGTGGCCAGTTGTTCCACATTTTCGGGAATGACAGGAATATCGTGATAGTCTGTAAGCTTTTTGAGACCAGGATCAATTTCTATAATATCTCCCTGTTTGGGTGCAAGTTGTTGTTGTAAGAAAACAGGAAGGCTGATTTTGCCTACAAAACACAGGCCCTGCGAGTCTTTTTTATCGGCTGTTTCAAGTCCGGCTTTTTTTGCGATTGCCCTGACCTCCGCTTTTTGGAGGTCGCCTAATGGAAATAACGCTTTTGCCAGTTGTTGTTGATTGAGCTGGCAGAGGAAATAAGACTGATCTTTATCCTTATCTTTTCCAGCCAGTAAATGATGAAGTCCTTTTTCGTCAGTTGATTTTTTTGCATAATGGCCGGTGGCCACAAAATCTGCGTTCATCTTAAGCGCAGCCTCTAAAAAAACGTCAAACTTTATTTCCCGGTTGCACAATACATCGGGATTGGGCGTTCTGCCTTTTTCATATTCCGCAAACATATAATCCACGATTCTTTCCTTGTATTGCTTGCTCAGATCAATAGCATAAAAAGGGATTCCAAGCTGCTCTGCAACAGCCAGTGCGTCATTGGAGTCATCTATCCAGGGGCAGCTGTTGGCTAAAGTAACGGATTCATCGTGCCAGTTGCGCATAAATACTCCTATTACATCATATCCCTGCTCCTTTAGCAAGTATGCTGCCACACTGGAGTCAACCCCTCCCGACAAGCCCACAACTACTTTTTTCATGAGTGCAAAGGTACAGGATTTAAGAAAAGTACCGAATACAATAGCCGGCAAACAGCGGTTATCATATTCGGTACATACTGACCATCCGTGAATTAAACGAGCAGAATTTTTATTCCTGTTCTTACACTACCCCACCCATAAAAGGATCGGTAATGCTCTCCTTTCCGGTTTCCACTTTTCCTGCATATCTTTTTTCAAAATGGCTATTACCTTTAACTTTTACAGTTAGGTCGTACCATCCCGATTGTTTGGACAGATCTGCAATAATAACTGCCTGTGCACCGGGGCTAACTACCTTGGTCTGAGGTTTTCCCTTATAGGCATTATCTGTGATTTCAACGGTGAGTTTTTGTTTCCCTGTATTTCTCAATCTGAGTTCTGCATTGCCGGTCAGCATTTTTTTATTAGTCCCCTGTTGATAACCCAGGTCAACGTCTAAAGCAGGTTCATTGCTGCTTCCTTTAAATTCCCGGAAAAAGCCATTGGGTCCGTAAAGCTGAAGATGATATTGCCCGTTGGATAAGTCCCATGAATCAATGAGTTGATCGCCCGCTATAATAGCATAGTTGCGGGGATCTTCAAGGGTTCCTGGTTGATAAACGATAAAGGGAGCGCCTTTTGAATTGGAGCCGAAAACATCATTGCCTGCTTCAAATCTAATCTTAAATGATTTCCTGTCTTCGGAAAGCTTCCCATCTGCATACATCTGATAGGCTAATGCATTTGCAGGTCTTGTGCCTTTTTCCTGACGCGTCATCAGCGGTGAAGTGTGCGGATGTTTATTGATGTCAGCGATTTCAGACGCATTCAGTTTTTTAAAGCCGGAAGGCAGGTTTTTAAACTGAGCCTTATGGATGCTTTCTAAAAAAGGAATCCGTTCAACCGGCTTCGGTGTAGGAATGTTTTCACCATTATAGGGTCTGAAGGCTGAAGTGAAATTTCCGCATACCGTACGCCGATATTGAGTCATGTTGGGAGTTTCTATTTTCTTGCCGGTTTTTTTGGTCAGAAAATGTTCCAGAAACTGAATTGGAGAGGTGAGATCAAATACTTCAGAATTGACATATCCTCCTCTGCTCCAGGGGGAGGCAATTACTAGTGGAACCCGGAATCCCAGGCCAATGGAGCCTTCCCTGTCGCCTTTGTCGGGCTTTTTATCTTTCATCCATTGTTGTTCTTTGCTTACCCACTCTGTTCGGGGCTCAATCCCTTTAGATACCAGCCCGCTGTTTTCTTTATAGGGATTGGGCGCGCCAAAAGGAGGAATATGGTCAAAATACCCGTCATTTTCGTCATAATTCAGAATAAAAATGGTTTTCTTCCACACTTCCGGATTTTGTGTAAGGATATCCAGTACCTCACTCAAATACCATGCGCCATACCAGGGTGCGCCCGGATGGTCGGAAAAATTGCAGGGGGCTACCACCCATGATACGGTGGGAAGTTTGCCCGACTGTACATCCTGCCTGAACTGATGTAAAACATCGCCTTTGGGAATTTCCATTTTTCGGGTAGTGCCACCGTCATTATAATTGATGGTGGTGAGTTTGCGATAGTCGGGGTCTGTCCTGTTGTCTGTGAAAGCTTTATCGTGCAGGTTTTTATGCCAATGAGATAATTTGTTATAGGCCTCAAGATTGTATTTTTCCCGATCCTTTTCTATGGTTGCAAGCAGCTCCCGTTTTTTGATCAGGTCTTTTTGCAGATCGTCTTTTTCTTTTGTTCCGTCTGTTAGGTTACCCAGTTTTCCCTCCTGCTCTTTAATAATCCCAGGCAGAACCTTTACCATTTTTTCAAGATATTGCAGGTGACCATGAGATAATCTTACATGGTATTGTGTGAACCATTCAATGGGATTGTTGGTAAAGTTTGCAAGCCAGTCTTCTTCATCCCCTTCAAATCCGGTTTCCACACTCAGTTCGTTCTGATAAATTCGCCATGGAATATCATTTTCCTCCAGGTATTCGGGAAAGGTTTTCCATGACGCCTCTCTGCGGTAAGTAATATCGGAATTCCAAACGTTAGCCTGAACGTTTTCATCATGACGCTCTCTAATAGTTCCTGTCCAGAAATAAACCCGATTGGGTGTAGTGCCGGTTAAGGAGCCGCAAAAATGCTGATCGCAAATAGTAAAAGCATCCGCAAGCGCATAATAGAAAGGAATATCTTCCCTGCTGAAATGCCCCATCGTTATGGGCATTTGCCGGAGTGGTTTACGTCCCGACTTCTTAGCATCGAGCCAGCCGTTATTCCACCCTTTGTTTTTGGCATCATTCATATCGCTCCATCCGTGAGGAAGCGATCCCATCCAGGTAATATTACTTTCTTTCAAATCCAGCCGGAAGGGGGCATAAGTTTCTCCTGCAGCATTGGTCTGCAACCACACTTTGTTTTTGTTAGGAAGGCTGATGGCCCGGGGGTCGTTGAATCCGCGAACTCCCTGCAAAGTACCATAGCTATGATCAAAGGAACGGTTTTCCTGCATCAAAAAAACAATATGCTCAGCATCCAGATAGGTTGTACCCGGTTCAGGATTAATGGCAAATGCTCTCTGAATGGAGGGTGGAAGTCCGCTTAGCAATCCTGCGCCTCCGGATAACAGGGCTGCTTTTTTGATAAAATCTCTTCTTGAATCCATACAATAAAAGGGTTTAAAATTTTACTTGTATTTTTTGTTTATAGTTTAAAAAGGCAAGTCATTATTATGCAGATAACACAAATAATTCCTTAATTATTCTCTCATTGAGCAACTAAAATCCCAATACAATCAGGAAACTTGAAGGGATAAAAATAAGCATTATGGAGAAAATTAAAAACTTAAGGCCCGAAAAACAACAGGATGTTGAATGGGTCTTGCAATAAAGGTTATACGTCCTTTTCAGAATGCTGAGTGTTCCGGGAAATATTTTCAATAGTCCATTCTATTCTTTTTTTGAATGGATGAAGACGTTCTTTACAATCCATTTTTATACAAATGTTGCAGGAAGTTTCGATACAGGCGTCAGTATGAATGAACAACTCCACCGACTCGCCAAATTCCTTCTTAATTAAATCGGAGAGCAATTTCACTTCTTTGTGTGCCTCTCTTACATTGAGATACCAGGGAACAGTAAGGTGACAGTCTACATGTAAAATATTCCCGTATTTAATAATTCTGAGATTGTGCAAATCAATCCAGTTTACACGCCGGTTGGCATTTAATACTTCCACCATCTTTTGTAAAAGTGCTTTATCAGCTTCATCCATAATTCCGGCAACAGAGGACCGGACGATTTTATAACCGGTATACAGAATATACAAGGCAAGACCAATGGCAGTAATGCTATCAAGCCAGTGCAATCCGGTAATGCGTATTAATAAGAGTCCAATAATGATACCAAGGGTTGACCAGGTGTCTGTTTGCAGGTGTTTGCCTCCGGCAATCAGCGCGAGGGAATTATTTTTTTTCCCTGTTCTTAAACAATAGTAGCCCGTTATGTAGTTGACAATAGCAGTAAAGGAAATCAGCAGAATACCAAAATCCAGTTGTTTCAACTGCTGAGGATGAATTAAATGAAGTATAGCTTCGTAGATAATAATCAGTCCTGCAATGGTTATCAGACTGCCTTCTACCCCTGCAGACAGGAATTCCGCCTTACCGTGTCCGTAGGGATGATTGGCATCACGGGGACGGGCGGCAATATACAAAGCCCACAGACTCACGGATCCGGCAATAACATTTACGATGCTCTCCAGGGCATCAGTCATTACTGCAACAGAATGTGTAAGATACCAGGCTGCAATCTTTATTACGAACAATATAATAGCAATTGCAAGTACTATCTTTTGTAATTTCAGATTGATGCGGGCTAAAGACAATGAAGGAAATTTTCTTCAAAGGTATTTCTTAATTGAGTTTCTTTTTAGAAGCAATAAAAAAGCCTGCTGAATTTGCTTTCAGCAAGCCTTTGATAACCCATCGGCCCAAAAAATAAGGTTATAGTTTATTTTCTTTAGGTCTTTTATCCGAAGTGCTATCTTTTCAAAAAGGTGTAGGCGGTTTTAGTTGCTTGTTAATGATATTGAATGTACGGATGGTTTGCAAAAACATTCTGTTTTGAAATACTGTATGACCCTGTGAGAACAGGAAAAATGGCAAAGAAATATGAACGGCTGTTAGTTTAAGATTGAAA
>CAZFGP010000235.1:0-4959 GCA_964518685.1 uncultured Terrimonas sp. | reverse complement strand
TATTTACAATCTGAACAAAGACCTCACCCTACCGCCCGTTACTCCGGTAAATTTGAGTTATGGAAATACCGGGAGTTTAATTATATTTGAGAGAGGAAAGAAGTTCTTTGAATTGAGTAATCATTTGGGTAATGTTCTTGTAACTATCTCTGATAAGAAGATAGGGGTAGATGCTAACAGTGATGCGATCATTGATTACTATACAGCCGATGTAATCTCCGCACAAGACTATTACAGTTTTGGTATGGGGATGCCGGGGAGGAAGTTTGATGTCGGGTGGTACAGGTATGGGTTTAATGGAAAAGAAAACGACAAAGATATCACAGCAGGTGCACAGGATTATGGAATGAGGATCAGTGATAACAGATTGGGAAGGTTTTTAAGTGTGGATCCGTTGGCGAAAAACTATTCGGAATTATCACCTTACCAATATGCATCTAACAGCCCTATTGAAAACAGTGACCTGGATGGTAAAGAATCCATAAGTGAAACGCAGCATGGTTTGGCAAGAAAATTTGAAGCACAGATCCAGACTAAAAATGCTATTCAATATGCACGCGAGCAAAAGATCAGGCATTTCACCAACCCGTCTAATTCTCCACAAGTACCACCACCACCCTATTTAAGGCCTTCGCCAAACTTTTCTCCTATTGAAAAAACCAATCTGCAAGTACTCTTTAATATCAATCTCCAAAATGAAGGATATAATTATGATCTAACAAAGAAGCCGGGTACGAAACTGTTAGATAACAAAACGTATCAAAACTTTTCTAATAATATTGCATTGCCAGTTTTAGAGATTGCTTCAATAGCAGAGGGAATTGGAGAGCTAAATTCCTTATATAAAGGAGCAAAACTTTTATTTGATCGAACTACTAGGGAAGCAGTAGCTTATAGGGCAGTGAGTTCCGAATATGCTGAATCCACTATTACAAACGGATTTTATAGATCTGGTGCTCCTGGCCGTTTGGGAAACGATGGTATTTACGCAAATACAACTATTGAAGGAGCTTTAAAAGAGTTTTACTTTCATAATCCTAATGGAAAAGCAGCAGTTTTTGAAGTTAAATATCCTGTAAGTAAACCATTAAATATTGATTCACCCAGCGGTTATTTTTCTCAGCCATTACCTTTTACAAAAGACGCTAATATTTTAGCAGCTCCTTCTGTAAGAGCGGAGGGTACTACAAACTTATTAATTAGAGAGGGAGCAACTGTTGGTAAAAGAGTACAATGAAAAAGATAAATATTAGATGTTACAAAACATTAGCAAATGTGTATCCAGGAGTATATAACTATCCTGTATATTATTTAAGTTATGAAGGATGGGCAAATTTTTCTTTTGTGACTTGTATAGAATGCGGCGAATTATTTGTAATTGATTGGGAGAATCCTAAGACTAAAGGGCTAGGAATTGATGAAATAGCGGGTTCAACTCTTTGTCCTACATGCAACTCTTATTTAAAAGATACTGTTAAACCTTATCCTCAAAATATTAAATTACCGAATGGGAAAGTAGGTAAGTATATTCCTGATAATTATATACCGCCAGAGGATGAAAGTATAATCTTAGAAGTTTTGGAAATTCATCCGTAATGTATAGGATTGATTTAACGCCGTTGTTGGTGTTTGTGAGCAGGCAAAGTGAATAGGCATCACCAACAACAGGAGGTTAGATAGGGCTAAATTAATTTAACGTTTGGAGTAAGTTATCAGCCGCGCCTGTACGACCCCACTCCCCTCTGGCGCAGGTCTCCTGACCTGTGCTTTGTCGTTACTTTCTTTTGCGGATAGGAGTGTAGTTGATTTAGATATTAATACAGTAAAACAGGTTTATTGCATTAAAGGCTACCCATGAGTACCAAATATATAGCAGTGTCGTTGATTATTATTATGTAAAGGACGGCAAGGGGTTACCTGATATTACAAGCGTGTATTAAAGGGTAAGAAAAGTAATTTCGAGGCACAGGTCAGGAGACCTGCGCCAGATCCGGTTTCACCCAGAGTGAACTCCACGTGTATGGAAGCAGCAGACTGGGTATTTACAATCTGAACAAAGACCTCACCCTACCGCCCGTTACTCCGGTAAATTTGGGTTATGGAAATACCGGGGGTTTATTTATATTTGAGAGAGGAAAGAAGTTCTTTGAATTGAGTAACCATCTGGGTAATGTATTGGCAACGGTGAGTGACAAAAAGATTGGGATTGATGCAGATAATAATGGGCAGATTGATTACTATACCGCCAACGTTGTAAGTGCAAATGATTATTATCCGTTTGGGATGGGGATGCCGGGGAGGAAGTTCAGTAGCGAGAGGTACAGGTATGGGTTCAACGGCAAGGAGAATGATAAAGATATTACCGAAGGCGCACAGGATTACGGAATGAGGATCAGTGATAACAGATTGGGAAGGTTTTTAAGTGTGGATCCGATAGCCAAGTCATATCCTATGCTTACACCCTATCAATTTGCTTCTAACAGACCTGTTGATGGGGTAGATTTGGACGGGTTGGAATACGTAAAACGTTTGCACATAGTAGCCGGAAATGGGATGGTAATACATACCGAAGACTACGTTTATTATCAAATGAGTGAAAACCAGTTGTCCGCGCTTGGCGGCACATCAGCGGGCCAATATAATGCAGCTGGACACGGATCTAAAGGAGAAGAGCTTCAACATCAATATATTAATGCAAGCGGAGAAATAATTAGTGAACGATGGGATTTACCAAGGAACAGCTTAATCCAAAGTGCATCAACTCATGGACTTTATTCTGGAGGAGGTTCGATAACTGATGGCAATGGGAAATATGATTTTTCTTGGCAACCAATAGATATTGCGGATGCGATAGCCAAAGCTCACGATATGGAATATGCGAGTGAAGCCGGAGGTAATGGATATCAAGGATATGTGGAAGATGTAAGAACCTTAGCAGCAGACAGAAGAATGCTTCAGAGAATTCAGGCAGCTCAGAATGGAGCGTCCGCCAAGGATTTAGGATTAGAAACACCATTCAGAGGAGATATTGCAGGCGAAACCACGGCAGCTTTTGCAGGACAAAAATGGTTTATAGGTATGTTAGCTGAATATAAGACTTGGAAAGCCACACAACAAAATAATGGAGAAGGAATATCTATACTAAATGAAGTTGACGCTAATAATTTTATCAATGCGTCTGATGGATGGAAGAATAAGAAGATTCGGACTCTTGTAACTGTACCAGTACTTCAAAAAGCAGAAAGACAAAGAACATCGAACCGGAATGAATAATTATGAAAGCCTACAATTATATTACAACCGGCCTAATTGTGTTGCTACTGATAACATTGTTTTGGGTAATTTGTAGCTTGGATAAAACAATGGGTGTACCTCAAACCGATGGACAGTCTGGGATTGGGATAATGTTCTTAATTTATATTAGGTTAGCATTATTATTTTTTACAGTTATACTTATGCTGGCACAATTAATAGTTGTTATAAGAAAGCGAGGATTTCAGGATAGACATCTAAATTTCAACTCATTATTGCTAATCGGTTTGTTAATTATTTATTTTATTTATGCTTGATGATCCACCACTGGCGCAGGTCTGAAGTATTTGCTTTGCGCAATAGCTGACCTGCTGCCTTAGCATTACTTAATTTGCAATAATTGCACTTATAATTTTTGGTATAGCCTCCTCCTAACAAAGACCTCCCACACCTCCCCCCTGGCGCAGGTCTCCTGACGCCGTTGTTGGTGTTTGCGAGCAGGCAAAGTGAGTAGGCATCACCAACAACAGGAGGTTAGATAGGGCTGAATTAGTATAACGTTTGGAATAATCGTTGTTGGTGAAGCCAGAACACAAATCTACGCTCAACACCAACAACGGCAGCAAGTAAATCTTGATGGAAAAACTGTCAATCCACCTAAAGGTACCAAAGGCACTAAGCAGTATGTACGCGATAGAACACACGTAATTCAAACAAATTAAATTAAATTAAGATGTCTTATTTTGATGATTTCGTAAACAGTATTTCTACAATCCTTCCAATAGTTATAGAAGATGTAGAGTGGGATGGCACTGCACTTTATATAGGTGGTAAAGATTGGCATTTTAATTCATTAAGCGATTGGGTGATCACTGACAATTTGGTAATGCTAAAGGGATGTCATGATGAAGGGTCTGAAGGTTTTCTAAAAGGGCTTATTAGTCGTAAAATAATTGAGGTAAAACCTGCAACTTTTCCCGATTCTTATGACCCAATTTTTATCTTGGATAATAATTTAAGAATAATAATCTTTTCAACTTCCATTCTGGAACCTTGGACTTTCAGATCTGGAAAACACATATTTGTAGCCTCTCCGGGAGATACTGATTGGGTTGCATCTGGTGCTGATTTGTAGTGTGTAAACCCCTTCCACCTTGATAGTAGTCTAAGCATATGAGCGACAGCTATAAGGGTGTTAAAAATGGGCAAGCGCCAGGTGCAAGCGTTCGCTTGTACCGGTAAAATTATAAAGTAAAAGCCGCCGGTTGATTAGCGGCCACCACTGGCGCAGGTCTGTAGTATTTGCTTTGCGCAATAGCTGACCTGCTGCCTTAGCATTACTTAATTTGCAATAATTGCACTTATAATTTTAACGCCGTTGTTGGTGTTTGCGAGCAGGCAAAGTGAGTAGGCATCACCAACAACAGGAGGTTAGATAGGGCTGAATTAGTATAACGTTTGGAATAATCGTTGTTGGTGAAGCCAGAACACAAATCTACGCTCAACACCAACAACGGCAGCAATAGCAATAACCAACCGATGCACTTGGCAGCAATGCCAAACCCCTCTACAACGGCAATTTCAGCGGTATGCTGGTAACCATACCGAGGCTGGGCGATGCAAGGCTTTACGCCTAAAGCTACGACCAGTTAAACCGCCTAACCGCTATGGATGCTTATGGCGGATTCAACAACAATACCAATAGCT
>CAZFGP010000234.1:0-5053 GCA_964518685.1 uncultured Terrimonas sp. | reverse complement strand
CTTGAATCAGCATTAACTGATTTGAAGAAAATAATTTCACACCGTATTCAAAAACACTTTGATGATCAGTATTTTCATTTTCATCAATGGCTTGATGAACAGTTTAAGGGGAACCTAGTAAAAGAAGAATTTCTGCAAGAACTTCCGCAATTAAAACATCCCGATGAATGGATTATTTTAATGCTGTCATTAGTGCCGCAAATCAGTCCGGATTTTTTTGAAAGTATCATACGGGAAATCCTTCCTAAAGGAGGTGATTTTCCGGTGTTTGGCGGAGTAAAGGCTACCAATCACCGCAGTATGCTGCCGACAGGTGAAACAGCCCAGTTTATTCTTGCTGGAACTCATATTGGAGAACGGTTGCAGATTTGCTGGTATTTCTCGGAAGATCATTTCTTTTTCAATGAAAATATTCTTTGGCTTGAACCTGTGAAAGAGGGCGAGCCATTCATGAGCGGTCGCATCATCCTTGCAGAAGATACAGTAGAAAAAATTTTGTTTAATAAAGAATCAACGCCAAAGTTTGGATTGGATTTTCCTGCAAAACGGATTACTACAGAAATGAACTGGGATGATGTAGTGCTGAATGTTCAAACAGCACAGCAGGTTAACGACATCAGCACCTGGTTAAACCATCATCATTATTTATTTGAAGATGAAAATCTAAAGCGAAAAGTAAAACCGGGTTACCGGGTACTATTTTACGGGCCCTCAGGAACCGGTAAAACCTTAACTGCTGCCCTATTGGGCAAAGAATTTAAGAAAGAAGTTTATCGGATTGATCTCTCGCAAATTGTTTCAAAGTACATTGGTGAAACGGAAAAGAATCTGGAATCCGTCTTTCGCCGGGCCGAGTCGAAAAATTGGATCTTGTTTTTTGATGAAGCCGATGCTTTGTTTGGAAAACGTACCAATGTGCAATCCTCTCATGATAAATACGCCAACCAGGAAGTTAGTTATTTACTTCAAAGAGTGGAAGACTATCCCGGTCTACTCATTCTCGCTTCCAACTTTAAGAGCAATCTGGATGATGCCTTTATCCGTCGTTTTCATTCGGTGATTCATTTTCCTATGCCCAATAGTGCCGAACGGTTGTTGCTGTGGAAAAAAGCATTACCTGCTTCGCTTTCTATTGATAATACCGTGAATCTGGAGGAATTGGCCAAACAATATGAAATGAGTGGCGCTGCCATACTCAACGCAATTCAGTTTGCCACACTAAGCGCCTGTGCTTCGGGATCAACACGGCTTTCCAAAAGCTTGCTGATAGAAGGCATTCGCAAAGAGTTTATGAAAGAAGAAAAATCGTTTTAGCTTAGAAAGGTTTTTTCTAATTGAAGCGGTTCAATATAGGAGTTGTTTTTGTACACCCGCATATTGCCGCCGGAAATCTCGTCTATGAGCAGAATGTTTCCCTGGGCATCTCTTCCAAACTCCAGCTTAATATCATATAGGTCTAAATCTTTTTTAGCCAGTTCATTTTTTATGATGGTACAAATCCTAAAAGTATCTGCCTTTATTTGAGCGTACTCTTTGTCCGATAAAATGTTCAGCAATACTAAGGCGTCCTCGGAAATGGTTGGGTCTCCCCGTTCATCGTCCTTTATCGTAAATTCCACAAACCCGCCTAAGTCTTGCCCTTCCTTGCAATAAGTGCCATATCTTCTAAAAAAGCTGCCGACTGCCTTAAATCTGCAGATAACTTCCAGTCCTTTTCCAAAAACAGTGGCCTTTTTTACCGTCATCGTGGCATTCTCAATATCAGAAGATATAAAATGAGTAGGTATGCCCTGCTTATTCAGGATTTGAAAGAAATGAGTGGTCATTCTTAGTCCTGATTTTCCCACCCCGTCTATTGTTAGTCCGATGGTGTTTGCACCGGGATCAAATACGCCGTCTGTGCCCGTAACATCGTCTTTAAATTTTAGGAGATATTGATCCTCTTGTTCAGTACTATAAACATTTTTGGTTTTGCCGGTATACAATAACTTCATAGACGCTGAAATATTTATGATATGATAAGTTTTCGGGTGCAAAAATATAGTGATCCCCAATACTTAGTGTTCAATACATTAAAAATAGTTTCTTTTTCAGGAACTGCTTCGCCATTTTCTTCTTACAGAGAGCGGCCATTAACCAAAGGATAACAAAATCAAACGTCTTCTGTATCGTTGATGTGAAGATTATTGAAAGTTGTTTTCAGTATTTGGTGGTCATCAGCGATAATTAAGAGTTTGTCGTTTTCCTTCAAACTGGTAGATCCCGTAGGAACAAAATATTTTCCATCCCTTTTTACCATTACCACCTGTGTTTTTTCGGGCAAAGGAAGATCCATTAAGCGGTTGCCCTCTTGTATACTCTCTTTGGATATCCTGATTTCAGAAGAAATAGTTTTTATTTCATTATCGGTATTTTCCTCAGTGACCGGACCTGTTGAGGAGGTGTCGGATATTTCCACCAATCCCAGCCAACGGGCAACGCTGGCCAGCGAGGTGCCCTGTACCAGCAATGAGACGAGTGTGCAAAAAAATACGATATTAAAGATAAACCTTGCCTGGGGTACATTTTCGGCCAAAGGGATAATTGCAAAAATAATAGGCACAGCTCCCCGAAGCCCTACCCAGGAAATATAAGTTTTGTCCTTAATGTCCATATTTTTAAAAGGCAGTAAGCAAAGGATTACGGTGATGGGTCTGGAAAAAAAGATCATCAGGATGCTAATGATCAGTCCCGGGATAATAATGGGTATCAACTCATGCGGATTAACCAGTAAACCCAGTGTTAGAAACATCAGGAGCTGGCTCAGCCAGGCCAGTCCGTCAAAAAAACTAAGCGATGATCGTTTGTGTATAAATTTGGAATTGCCAATTACCAACCCTGCAATATAAACCGCCAGATATCCATTCCCTTTTATGAAGTAGGTAATTGAAAATATCAGGATACAAAAGGTGAAAACCAGAATGGGGTAAAGGGAATCATTGCCGATATGAATACGGTTAATGATAATCACAGCGAGTTTTCCCAGCAAATAACCTGCTGCGCCTCCAATGGCTAATTGAGTAACCAGCAAACCGGCAGTTGCCCAATAATTTACCGCAGCAGCTTCCTGAATTAAACTAACCAATGTAATAACCAACAGATAAGCCATTGGATCGTTACTTCCGCTTTCTAATTCCAGCATGGGTCTTAGATTGTTTTTCAAATGGAGCTTTCGCGACCGGAGGATAGAAAATACGGAAGCTGAATCCGTAGAAGACATCGTAGCGGCCAGAAGCAGGGCGGTGAGTAAACTGATTTCAGCCGTGGCGTTTGTTACTCCCAATATCCACCAAATGAGAACACCCGTAATAAGCGCTGTCAGAAAAAC
Source organism: uncultured Terrimonas sp. (assembly GCA_964518685.1). GTDB lineage: Bacteria > Bacteroidota > Bacteroidia > Chitinophagales > Chitinophagaceae > Agriterribacter. Next base: position 1,686 of record CAZFGP010000234.1, on the reverse strand, counting down.
ACCTAATGTTGCCAGAATAACCCCCTGTGCAAGAACAGGACGAATTTCCTCAAACCGCGTATCCATCCCGCCCGAAAAGAGAATAATACACAAGGCAATCGTGCTAATGGCGTGGGCAATTTGAATATTATGAAACTGAATCCCCAGCCCGTCACTGCCACTAAGCATACCTACCGATAAAAATAATAACAAGGCTGGAACGCCAAAACGTGAGCTGGCTTTCCCTGCAAGTATACTGAAGAAAAACAGGGCTGATAAGGCTAATAAAATAAGTTCGATATTAACGGGCATCAGGTCTTAAAAAGCCCAAAAATAGTCAAACCCTCACAGATGTACTACCTTTAATTTTAGAGAATCTCTTTTTAAGAGGACCAATCATTGATGCTTAAACTTGAAAAATGACCCCACTTAGGCAGTAAAAATTTATGAATGAAATAGTTTATATCATCCTGGCGCATAAAAATCCGCTGCAGTTAAAACGTCTGATAAACAAATTAAAGACTCCGGACAGTTATTTTTATATTCATCTGGATATAAAATCTGATATTAACGAATTTGAAGCGGGGATAAGTTCTGAAAGGGTTGTTTTTATTTCCAAAAGGGAGAATTGTATTTGGGGAGATTTCAGTCTGGTTAAAGCCACCTTAGTCCTGGTTGAAGAAGTATTAAAACATCATACAAAGGGACACTGTGTGCTGCTGAGCGGACAGGATTATCCCTTGAAATCCGCCGTTCAGATAAGCGATTATTTTTCCCAAAATGTCAATAAGAATTTTATTTCTCTCAAAAGAATAGAGAACATGTGGAGCAAAGTTGAGTGTGAAAACAGGACCCGGTACTACCGGATTAACCGGTCTTACAAAAAAGGAGATTATTTGCTGTTTCGATATCCGAATAAAAAGGCGCTCAGTATGCTGATGCATAACAAGCTTTCTCTGCGCACCTGCCTGCTGTTATTCATACCCCGTAAGATTGATCTTGAACTATACGGAGGATCGCAATGGTGGGCTTTCAATATTGAAACGCTGAAGAAAATGTATGGGTACATTGAAAAAAGACGGAGGAAACTGTTTCGATATTTTAAACATACCAATTGTGCGGATGAAATCTTTTTTCATACTATTATTAAGGAATTACAAAAATCGGATCAAACGATTCTTTTGGAAGAATCCATTACCTATATAAACTGGCAGCCGCAGGATTCATTTTCCCCGGTAATTTTTACAAAGCAAGACTTTGATATGCTTTGTCGGCAGCCGGCAAACCACTTGTTCGCCCGAAAATTTGATATGCGGCAGGATACGGGAATTTTAGATATGTTGGATTGGGATGCCACGAATGTACGAATGATGGAATTTTAAAGTTATTTTCGCTACCGGCAAGTGTTTTAGCAATGAGAAAGCCAAAGTAAATTATACGGGTCTCTCTCCGATAGCAGACCAGATATTCGATTAGAGAAAAATAAAATAAAATACGAATGAATCGAAGCCTACTTCAACTTCTAACCTTCTGTACGTTTTGTTTTTTCAGTTTTCCCTGTTTTTCTCAGGAGCGGTATGCAGGGTTGCATCTGGATTTTCATGCCGGACTTCAGGACTCAGGGATTGGTAAGCATTTCAGTTATGAACTGATAGATTCCATGCTTCAGATCACAAAACCTGATTTCATTCAGGTAGATTGTAAAGG
>CAZFGP010000233.1:3186-5108 GCA_964518685.1 uncultured Terrimonas sp. | reverse complement strand
AAGAACCTTACCGTTTCCCTGATTGGCAGGAATCTCTTTTTCGTAACGCGCAAAGCGCCTTATGATCCTGAAACAACAATGGCAACAAATAATGGTTTGCAGGGAATTGACGTATTTGGTAGCCCTACTACCAGGAGTACAGGTCTTAGTGTAAAACTTGGTTTCTAATTTAAACTTCAAAAAAAATAGCTATGATAAGGATAAATAAATCAGTTTTAAATTTTTGTTTTGCGTTCTTTTTACTGGCGCTTGGGAGTTGTACTAAGAATTTTAAAGAATACAATACAAATAAAGATGCGCTCAGTGACAAACAGATGAGCGCTGATTATCAGAATCTTGGTGAGCCCCTGAAGCTGGCGCAATACAACGCTATTAACATGACAGACTGGATTTACCAATTGGTACAAAACCTGAATGGCGATGTCTATTCAGGTTATATGATGAGTCCGACCCCATTCAGAAACAATGTTAATAACACCAATTATTTCATGGTGGATGGATGGAATTATTATATGTGGGATGAGGGGTATTCGAATATTATGAAACCTATCCAAAATGTTTTGGAAGCGACAACTGCTCCGGAATATGCCTCATATCGTGCCTGGGCTAAGGTGCTGAGAGTAGAAGGAATGCACCGCGTTAGTGATATGTATGGTCCGATTATTTACACAAAGTATGGACAATCCAACAGTGACGGAAGCGTTTCATTTGATTCTCAAAAAGATGCTTATTATGCATTCTTTACAGATCTGGACTCAGCTATCAATGTATTTACAGATTTAGTGCAAAATGATGCTCCCGCGACCTTTAGCAAATTCGACCTGGTGTATGGCGGCAGCTTTGCAAAATGGTTGAAATTTGCCAATACGCTTCGTTTACGGTTAGCGATGCGGATTTCAAAGGCTGATCCTGTCAAAGCAAAAGCGGAGGGTGAAGCTGCCCTGGCTAATCCGGGAGGGTTATTAACAACTAATGATGATAATACGATCGTTGATTTAGGGAATAATATCTATCCTGTAATGGGAATTAAAAGCTGGAATGATATTAGAATCGGCGCTCCCTTAGCCTGCTACCTTAATGGCTATAACGATGCAAGGATATCACATTATATGTATAAAGCAACCGATCCGGCTGTTGCCGGCCAATATATCGGAATCCGGCAAGGTATTGATATTGATGCCAAGGGTAGATACAGGGGCTATTCAGAGGTAACAGATTTCCCCAATAAGATGCAACTAATGACCGCTGCCGAAGCCTGGTTTTTGAAAGCGGAAGCATCATTGAAAGGTTGGGCTGGTGCCGGTGACGCAAAGACAAGTTATGAAACAGGAATTTCAACTTCGTTTGCACAATATGGAGAAGATGCATCTTCCTATATCACCAATAACACAAATAAACCGCAACAATATATTGACCCCAAAGCAATAACACCCGGACAAAACAATGTACTGACCGGCTCTCCTTATTTAAGTACTATAACTATTAAATGGGATGATGCCGCTTCTGCAGATCAAAAGCTGGAACGAGTTATTACGCAAAAGTGGATTGCGATGTTTCCGGATGGACAGGAGGCCTGGTCTGAATTTAGGAGAACCGGATATCCCAAATTGTTTCCGGTAATTTTGAACAAGAGTGGTGGCAATATTTCGACCTCCGCTTTTATACAACGGGTCAATTTTCCATCTAGTGAAAAAGAAATTAATCCAACAGGGGTAACTGCTGCAGTCGGATTGTTGGGAGGGCCTGATACCGGCGGCACTCCATTATGGTGGGCACAATAATCTCTAAAAAAACACCTCCAGGGTGAACAGAAGTCTTATGTATGTAAACAATCTATAAAAAACATAGTGCAGGTGTATTTTTTGACACTAACCTAAGCAGAGCCGTTAGCGTAAAGGGGGCAGTTTCAACTCCCCCTTTTT
>CAZFGP010000233.1:0-3086 GCA_964518685.1 uncultured Terrimonas sp. | reverse complement strand
GCTGCACTGAATACCGTATTCTGGGCAAATGAAGAAAGTAAAATTGATTTCATACACAATGGCGAAAGAGGCGGAAGATGCACAGCCGCATTTACCGCCACAGAACTAAAAACTTTTCTTCAGTTACAATATGATAACATCGCTATCTATTTTTCAAATTCGACCAGTGAATCGGGATTCAATATTATACTTTCTATTACAGACCCCTTATCGAAAGACTTTACGTATGAGATGGAACAGGTTCCCGGAGGAATTAGTATTAGGGGCAAAGGCAGGACCGGACTTTTATATGGCGCATACGATTTTTTAAGAATGCAGGGCTGGCAATGGTTTGCTCCCGGTGCTGAAAACCAAATGGCTCCTCCAAAAAACAATCCGTTGGTCTTACCACAGGAAAAAATAAAATACAATCCTCTGACAAAAACGGGCAGAGGCTTTGAATCAAACCTGCAGCGATCACGAGATTTCTGGATTTGGATGGCCAGAAATAAACTCAACATTGCCTACACCACCAATACTGCGCTTATGCCTTTATTGTATAAACTCGGAATGACATTTGTTGACGGAGGACATGTTTACGGGTCAGCGCTTAATCCCCATACGATCATGCCTACGGGAAAAATTTTATGGGATGAGCACAGGGAGTGGTTTGGACTACCCAAAAATGGACTAAGAGATTTAAAAAAATGGAAGAGCGTGCAGTTCTGTGCAAGCCAGCCTGAAATGATTGCTTTCCTGGGAGACAAAATCTTAGAACAACTCCAAACCAGGTTGACAGAAACCGATATTATGAATATTTGGGGTGTTGACCATATTGGAAGTACTCAGTGTTTTTGCGCGAATTGCCAAAAAATCGGAAATGCTTCAGACCAGGAATTACATATGCTATCCGGACTAAGAACACATTTGAATAAAGCGGTTCTGGCAGGCAAACTAAGACCTAATGTCAAACTGATGACTATTGCCTATGATGGTAATAGCACATTGGAGGGGCCGTTACACGCGATACCTGAAAACTTAACTGAAGCCGGGGATAAAGTTATTGTTTACCCAATCAACAGATGTTACGATCACAACTTCTTTGATAAGAATTGCAAAAAGAATGCGCTATACATGAGGCAGTTGGAAAACTGGTTTAATAAGTCAGATAAAATCAGGGTAATCTTTGGCGAATATTATAACGTGAGTAAATATGAAGACCTGCCGCTTATATTTATTAATCGCCTGAGAGAAGATATTCCATATTATGTAAACTCAATTCATAGCGATGGCGTTACATATATGCATGCTCCCATTAATAATTGGGGGCCGCGCACCATCACACAATTTCTTTATGCCAGCTTGCTTTCAGATCCCAAACTCAACGTTGATGCCTTTGTTGACAACTACTTTTCCAAATGGTACGGGCCCTATGGAAAGGATATGGAAAATTTTTATCGGATCAATGAAAATGCCTGGCGATATATTTCCCAATGGAGAAATTGGTCAGCTTCCATATTGGTACAACTACAAGACTGGGATGGTAAGCCCTCCGATAAGCACCTGTCGTTTTCAGATGAACTTCTCGCGGGTCATTTTAATAATGCAAATGATGTAATCAACAGCGGAAAAGAAAGTATAAAAAATTTGAAAATTGTTGTACAGGGTGTTGACAAACTGAGAAAAGAGGCAATTTCTACAACACCGTACAATGACAGAATATCTGAAGATTTCAGGCTTTTTAAATATGGATTGAATGTGATGGAGTTTATGACGTCCATGGTTGAATATTATGAAGCGTTAAGGGCAAGAGACTGGAAATCCGGCAACACAATATGGAAAAACCTGGTGAGCAAAGCATGGGAATTGGATTCGTATGTAGTGCCCATTCCGGAGCAATACGGAGGAGGAGTGAGTCGTCCTGATGTGTTAACCAGGTCACAATTAAGAGCAGTATTCGTAAAGTGTAAACAATACCGTGATTTAAAACCTTCGTTGTTCAAATAGACTATGAAAAATAATGTTTGAGGAAAATATTTTATGATGATGAATTGAATGTGTATGCTAATATCTTTAACTGAATGAACTGTAGGCTGTTTGATCTTAATTAATTATTCAACTGTGAAAAATACTTCTTGATCTCAATCTTTGTTTTGCGGCTGTTTTTGAACGTTATCACAGGGAGTTCCTTCTGCTGACGAACCACTATCTGATTGAAAAGCATCGAACATTTTCTACAAAACTTAAAAAGAATATTTTGGAATTATGAAAAGCAATTGTTTACTCACCGCCAGTTTAGTTATCCCTCTTATTGTTGGTATAACATCCGCTGAAGTGAACCCCCGGTTGCTAAAAAAAGAGACGCTTTGGCAAAGCAAGAATAGTCTCACGCTACAGTCCTTGTATTTTGATACCGGAATTGGAAAGCAAGCGAAACCGTCATTTGTGAATGACATTTGCCTGCCTTCAAAATTGTATATGCTTTCAGGCGTGCAGAATGACATTTTTGTTGAACCCATCATGAAACGCTGGCGTCCCTATGATGATATAGTACGTTTTTCAGGGACGGCTAAGTACCAAAGGAGGTTGCAACGGGTTGCCAGTATTGATAATCCGGAAGATGGTGCTAAAATCACCCTCAGCCTGATTAACCAGGATCGGTTTGACACCATAAAAACAATAACTTCCGAAATTGTGCTGGGTAAAAAAGGAGTAGGTGATGATTCCGTTTTTGTTTCAATCATTGGTGATAGTTTTACAAACGGCGCCTTTTTTAAAGACGCATTGATAACCAAGGGCTATGTTCCGAAGATTCGCCTGGTTGGTTTACGGGATGCGCTCGGTTGCCCTGGTCAATATGATGAAGGCCGTGGCGGATGGACGCTGGCAGACCACTTTAAGGTGTCAACAGACCGTGCCAATTCTTATAATGGGTTCTGGCAACCTGATGGCGTTGTTAAATATTGGGGCGCAACTGCTTTTTGGAAATTAGCCAATGAAATTCGATTAAACCCCAAAGGAAACTGGACATTTAATGAAAGCTACTTCACCGGCAGGTTCGAAACTCAATCTTTCTTATTTGACGCCAATACCGGATGTAAAATTAA
>CAZFGP010000232.1:0-5124 GCA_964518685.1 uncultured Terrimonas sp. | reverse complement strand
ACCAGTCCTGACTCCCCATTTTCTGTACATCGGCTGTTGTTTTTTTGTAGCCTGGAGCTGCCGCTTCAGCATCGGATTTATTATCCCAGTTATTGGGAAAATCAGCCTCTTCCCGATGACTGGCACTGTTGGCATCATATTCATCTGCCAGCCGGTACAACGAGTGTCCGCTTTCGTGCAGCATCGTACCTCTTACATAATATTCTGCTGAAAAATAGCCACTCCCCGCCTGGTCGCGAATCTCGTGAAAATGAAGAATTACTTTTCCCTGTGCAAATGACAGGTTAGCCGAATTAGTGGGAAGTACATGCGATAACCCGGAGTCAAAATCGCGGGCAATGGCTGTAACAGGATTGATAAAGAAATTATACGCGCCCCGAAAGCGTCGTATCCAATCTTCCTGATGAAATGTGGAATCTATTTGGGAACCAACGGAGGAGTAAAACAGATTCATTCTGCTGTTCATGCTGGTATCCGGTATAAAAACGAGGTTTAAGACGTTGTCCTGATTCCCCACCACATACACCGGCGCAGGCATGTTGGTTACGGGATAGGGCCGGGTAGCAAAAGTGATTCTATGATTATAGGTTTTGGAATTACCTTTCACCTGAAAACGATAAGTAATCAGTTTATTGGTACCGTATCCGGAACTTTTTGTAAATGTTAGGGGAAAAGATGGAGAACTCCAACTTTGAATTTCGGTTTCGGGCGTAGTAGCAGAAAGATCGCCCGCACTGTTGACGGTGGATATAGACTCAAAAAGTTTCACTTCGGATACGTTTCCGCTTATGCTTCGAAGGGTGAAACTGACGGCATCGGAGCCCGAAGGATAAATGGGGGAATGAATAGCAAAGGTTTCCGGATTTTGCTTACAAGCTATTGCCAGCGGTAAGCAAAGCACAAATAATAATTTGCTTTTACACTTAAAAAATGCATTCATAACCGGTAATTTTAAGATTAGAATAATCTAAATACTCCTGGTTATAACCGTAAAATAATTATTTGTTACCCCTACCGGCTTGTCCTCTCAACCGGGTAAAATATCTCCTGACCGGCATGTCAAAAAACTTCATCACCAGCCAGGCGAATAAAATCATGAATAAACTACCCAGGATGATAATCCAGGTTAATGAAATCGTGTCCGGCTTGTATTGAAGAAAATAGTTTCCGTAAATCCAAATATAAGCATAATGGGTCATATAAAGAGGGTAGGAAATATCGCCTGAAAACTTGCTTATGGAAGCCGCTTTACTACCAGGTACAGACCCTGCTCCCAGGCTAACTATCAAAGGAAAATAAAATACGACAAGGAGAGATTCCAGCGTATCCCGTTCTGAAAGGTGAGGAGAGAAAAATGCAAGAGCCAGTAAAACGGCAAGACCAAAAAATCCGATTTTATTCTTAATGATAAGGTTATACCTGTATATTATTAAACCGGCTGTAAAGGAATAAGCAATCCGAAGTCCGCCATGCCAGAAATTGTCTGCAGTCCAGCCACCCAGGAGGTTGCCTGTTGTAGAAGTGAGATAGAAAAGACCAATACCAGCCAATATTAAAATAAAAAATAATAACCTTTTTGGCAGTCGCACCAGAACAAGTGCATAAACAATATTGGCTGTATATTCCCAAAATAGGGACCATGCAGGTGCATTCAATCCAAATAAATTAAACGATCGTTATTCCATCGTGGGAAATGGAATTAAAAACAAGGAACATAAAAAGAGCAAAATAATATGCCCATGAGAATAGGTGAACTGAGAGCTGGCAAAGGGATCAAATAAAAAAGCAAGAAATCCTATTATGCTCCCAAACACTACCATAGGCTGCAACCTGATCAGCCGGGAAATAAAAAATTGTTTCAATCCCATTTTCCTTATACGGTCATCATATGCATACCCAATAACAAACCCCGACAGGCAAAAGAAAAAATCTACCGCCAGAAAACCATGACCGATAAAATTATCAGCAGGAAGATACACCCATTCCGTAAAGTGAAATACAACGATAGCTACTGCTGCAACACCACGCAGGCCATCAAGAATCAGAAAGTGTGCCTTCGACTTCAAAATACCGGGTTGACTCATCATCTTATTTGCAAAAGGGACAAAGTAAAGTCTTTTTTAAGGAATGAGGTGCTCCAGCATTTTCTGAGAAAGCAGGGGATTATCCGCCTTGTTCTCGGGCAGAATTTCACCTCCATCTCTTTGTACGTGAACTGTAATACAAGATGAACCAGTGATTATTATGGCGTTCTTATGATATAACCCGTCTAAATATTACAATCCCAAAGACTCCTTAACTGCTCTGAAAAAATTAAACTTTTCATGTCCCATGTGTAAAAACCTTTCTTCAATCAGCGTCTTTAGTTCAAAGTAATTCCTGTGATAAAACTCAAAGAGTTGAATTACCTTTTTATCTCCGCTTACAAGATGTAAATATTCGAAATCCTTATATTCCCCGGGAAGAAATTCAGTCTTATATCCTGTAATAAAAGAGAAATAAATTGTTTTCTCCGAACCATACCCCCAGTGGGATTTCACCACAAATCGGTCTTCCCCAACAGAAACCCTTATTGCTCTTGTTTTTGATTCTATGAACAGCCAGTAAAGAAAAAGGGCAATTATCGGAATAGTGATCAGAATAACAAAGTTGCCTGTAAACCAACAATAAAGAATAACAGCAACTCCCAGAATAAGGAGTAATACCGAGACAGCCATTAAACCAAAGAAAAGAAAAGGCCTGAATTCAGTTTCGTTCATATGCTTTATAAATCTATGATATAGAAAACAGAGAATTAAACTTCTCCTGTTCTTATATCGTAGAAAAACAGAAAGGTCATCAGGAAAACAGAAAGGGATATATCCTTTTCAGAAGGTGCGATCACAGCACCTTCAGCAATGCTTTCATATAGCCCAAAGCATAGGCCATTCCGGCATGCCAGGGTGCATCGCAACTCATCTGAGGGGTATGGTCGGGAATAAGCACTCCCTGAAAATTTTTTTCTTTTAGAATTTTCAAGACTCTTACCATATCAATATCTCCTTCATCCAAAAATACTTCGTAATAATGAGGCACTTTTCCCTTTACATTTCTAAAATGAATATAGGCTATGTCTTTTGCGAATGTCTCAGTAGCTTCATAAACATTGCCTTCTGTCATTTCCTGCAAAGAGCCTAAACAATATTCCAGTTTATTACTTTTGCTGGGTACCAGGTTCAATAATTTTTGATATAGAGATGGCTGATACACCAACCGTGGCGTTTGTCTTACATAAGGCATGGGTGGGTCATCAGGATGAGCCGCTAACTTCACACCTTCATTTTCTGCAACAGGCAGAAGTTCGCTCAAAAAATAAGACAACCGACTCCACAACTCCTCATAAGAAATGGCTGGCAAGTGTCCGGCTTTGGCTTCCTCATCGTATACCATATTCCATACCATGCCATTAGGTACGGGACGCTCATCAACCCCGTCCATGCCTACAGATTCTGCTCCTCCTCTGGCAAATTTTCCACTAATCCTGCTGCTTACTCCTGCGAGACTGAAATTATATCCCATAACCGGGATTCCTGCTCTCCCAAGATTTCTGATAATACCTTTTAAAAACTCAATCTGCCTCTTCTTTTCGGGCCCGTCCAGCAATACGTCATACCAATGTGCCGGATCAAAATTTTCAATTGCCTCCAGTTCCAGTCCGGCATCATTAATTTCTTTTTTGAGTCTTTTTAATGAATCTTCCTCCCATAATTGATCAGAACCTCCTGCCCTACCCCACCCATTGTCTCCTCCTACGGGCTGTCCTTCACCTTTTGCACTTTTCCTCAGATTGAAATAATCCACAAGATGTACCACTAAATGAGTACAACCACACTGCTTTGCAAAATCATAATGCGCTTTATTGAGCTGATGTTGATATAATCCGAGACCGAGTTTCATTTGTTACGTTATATTTATTGAATTTTAGAAAAACAGGTAAAAATTAATTGCACCTTTTCTGATATCGCTCTCTACAGATGCTTTCCCATCTCACCTCCACCCTAATTCCGGAGCTACGTATTTCAGGATTGAATCCAGCACATGTACATTATAGTCAACACCCAGGGTACTGGGAATGGTAAGCAGCAGCATATCGGCTTCCCGGATGGCTTCATCTTCTGCCAGTTCTTTAATGAGTTGTTCCGGTTCGGCAGCATAGCTTTTTCCGAAGATTGCCCGTCTGTTGTTTTCTATAAAACCGATTTGATCACTTCCTTCCCTTTCGTGCCCGAAATAGTAATGATCCATATCATTTACGAGGGCAAAAATAGAACGACTGACGGAAACTCTCGGTGTACGCTTATGCCCGGCAGTCTTCCAGGCTTCCTTATACAACCTGATCTGCTCGGCCTGCTGCACATGAAACGGCTTTTGGCTTTCATCAAATTTCAATGTAGAACTCTGAAGGTTCATGCCCAGTTCTGCCGCCCAAATGGCGGTAGAATTTGACGCCGACCCCCACCAGATACGTTCCCGTAAGCCTTCTGAATGTGGTTCCAGACGCAACAGCCCCGGTGGATTAGGAAACATTGGCTGCGGATTGGGGGTGGCAAAGCCAACTCCTTCTAATTTTTCCAGAAACACCAATGCTTTCCGGCGGGCCATGGCTCCATCGTCTTCCCCTTTTTCCGGCTCGTAACCAAAATAGCGCCAGCCATCTATCACTTGTTCGGGGGAGCCTCTGCTGATTCCCAACTGCAGCCGCCCCTGTGAAATTAAATCGGCGGCACCGGCATCCTCCACCATATACATGGGGTTTTCATATCGCATATCAATCACACCTGTACCAATTTCTATCTTTTTAGTTTTTGCGCCAATAGCCGCCAATAATGGAAAGGGTGATCCCAACTGATTAGCGAAATGATGTACCCGAAAATAAGCGCCATCCAAACCAATCTCTTCCGCAGCCACACTCAGATCAATATGCTGGAGCAAAGCATCCCCTGCAGACTGCGTCTGGTAGGAGGGATGATTGGCCCAATGTCCGAAAGATAGAAATCCTATCTTTTTTTTCGTGTTCATAAAATTCTTTTATATCCGTACAAAACTAATCATTTCCTTACTTCTGAAGTTGCGCTTCCGGCCTGT
>CAZFGP010000231.1:0-5130 GCA_964518685.1 uncultured Terrimonas sp. | reverse complement strand
CAGTCAATTCCTGGGAATTGTATAAGATAAAAAAGGATCCGCATGATATGCAAAATTTATATGGGCAGAAACGATATGAAAAGACGATCAAAAAGTTGAAATCACAACTTGAGTCATTTATCCTGAAATATGAAGATGAAGATGCAAAACGGGTGATGGCTGCCCACTGACAGAAGGCATCTTGCTTTTACAAATACAGGATGACGCGCGGGAAAAGAAGGATACTTTTCTGAAAACAAATTAAAGGCAATTGTTAACAGGTTGTTGATTTACAGCGTTACAGTTTGATCTCCTTTGAAAAACGGTTAGCTTTGCATTGAGTCTTTTTCTATGAAACCTTTCAATATTCCCATACCAAACAAAGGTTTAGCCCAGGTAATCAATAAGCGTATTGGGATACGCCGTCCTGTTAAATTTCTCTTCTTTAAATTCAAGAACAAAGAACGCATTATTGCCTATACGGTACTTTTGCAAAATACCACCGGTGAAGCCGAATACCAGGTATTTAAAACAAAAGACGGTGGCGATTGGTTAAAGGGGGCATTAAGAAACGGAAAAACCATTGAACAGGAAAATCAGAAGATAATTTCGAAGAATATAAAGTTGGGTATTGATGAATTTGAAATGAAGCTGGGTGAAAACGCGTATCAGGAATTGTTTTGAATTGATTTCCTTTAATAGGAATTACGTATTTCTTTCTGCCTGAATAGTTTCATTTAGCTTGATGCGGTTATCTGTGAAACTGAGAAATGGATTGAGGTGAAATCTCTGACAAAAAACACCAAATCAATCTTTAAAATTCTGACTAAGCAATTCGAATGTTTACCAATATTTGGTAACTTTAAAGAAAGTTCGAAAAAATGTTAGCGAATTATGGAGTTACCGCTCCTATGAAACATTTGTACAAGGCTCAACAGTTGTGCTTCGATTAAACTTTTGTTCAGGAGGAAACATTGAAATATAAATTACCCTCTTTCTTGATCTGTTCAGTGTTTCCGGTTGCTAATTTAAACCCCTGAAATCAACCGGCACTAATTTACTAACGCCTGGTTCCTGCATCGTTACCCCATAAATGATATCTACGGTAGACATGGTCATCTTGTTATGGGTAATAATTATAAACTGTGAATTTTCGCTAAACTGACGAATCATATTCGTGAATTTATTCACATTGGCGTCATCGAGAGGTGCATCTACTTCATCGAGGATACAAAAGGGTGCAGGTTTTATCAGATAAATAGCAAATAGCAGGGCGGTTGCTGTCAATGTTTTTTCCCCGCCGCTTAATTGTGTAATTGAAGACGGGCGTTTCCCTTTGGGTTTGGCAACTATATCAATACCGGTTTCTGCCAGATTTTCTGGATTTTCCAATAAAATATCGGCGGTATCCTCTTCCGAAAATAAGGCCTTGAATACTTTCTGAAAATTTTCTCTCACCTGATTAAAGGTCTCCAGAAACCTTTGATTGGCTGTGGTTTCAACTTCCTGAATGGTCTGCAACAAACTTTCCTTAGCGGTTACCAGATCATTCTTTTGTTCCAGAATGAACTCATATCTCTTTTTCATTTCCTGAAAAGCCTCAATTGCGGTAGGATTTACTTCACCCATATTTTCAAGCCTCTTCTTCATCCGATCGCAGGAATTCTGCAAATCTTCCTGAGAAGTGTTAGTATCTCTGGGTTCATCTAATATTTGATCCAACTCCACTTTAAATTCTACATGCAGCCTTTCTTTCATACCGGCCAACTGCAATTTCAATTCACTTAGCTTATCTTTTATGTCATTCAGGAAATGATCCAGTTGTTCTTTTTCCTTTTGCTTCATGCGTAAAGCGCCTTCCCTTTCGTTCAACACATTACGCCTGTTATAATATGCCTGATCAGCTTCATTCAACTTTTTTTCCTCTTCATTTTTGCGACGCATTAAATTGTGCAGGGTTTCTATCGTGTTCTTCAGTGTCTCCTCAGTTTGCACCATATTACCCGTAATTTCTTCTAACTGGGTATTACTGTTGACTATCTGTACTTTAAGATCGGATAATTGTCCGTTCTTGAACTGATGCTCCTGTTTTAGTGCGTTCACCTTGCTCTGCAACCGTGTATACTGTAAATTGCTGTCATTGTATGCAGCATTTGCAAAATTATATTCTTGCTCTGCAATGGAATAATTCTGATCTGCGTCTCTGAGTTTGTTCTGCATTTCCTGCAACTGAACATTCAACTTTTCCAATTCATCTCTAACCTCCGCAACATTATCATGATTATCCTGAAACTGCGTTTTTAAGGCATCAAGTCTTCTAACGGCATTTTCCTCCAACTGCAACAGGTTTTCAGTTTTATTTTGCAGGGCAAAGGCCTGATTGGTTAACTGATTGATAGTTTCCTGAGTCTGTCGTATTGCCTGCTCTTTCAATTGCTGGCTATAGCTCATTACTTCATTTTGTTTTGTCTGAATCTCCAGTTTCAAATCCATCACTACCAGTTCCTGGGCATCAATTTCCTCCTGTAACTTTACAAGATTTTTTGCCCGGCCAATTTTCTTTCCTTCAAACAAACCTACGCTTCCACCTGTCAGGGAATATTTTCCTTTTACATACCTGCCATGCTTTTCCAGAATTACTGCACCATTACTATTATGAAGCGCTTCATCATTCTCAGCGATATATACATTGTTCAACAGATATCCTGCCAGTTTCCGGTATTTTGCTTCTACCTCTATCACTTCGATGGCAGGAATTGTACCCAACGGCTGGGCATGAGGCATATCCGTAAATCCATTTACCCGGTCTAATAAAAAGAAATTGGCTTTACCTTTTTGGTTGGCATCCAATAGCCGGACAGCCTGAAGCCCTTCCTCCAAACTGTTTACAACATAATAATTAAGATAGGGCTCCAGCACATTTTCCAGAGCAGCTCTAAATTCCTCTTTTACATAAATAATATCCGATAAAATCGGTGCGGTATGATTCCAGCCTGAATTGTTGTGCAGAAACTTTACACTCTCGGGATATCCTTCCATTGAGTCAATCAGGCTTTTCAACAAAGCATGTTCATTTCTTTTAGCATCCAGCTTACGATTTTCATCCGCCAGTTTACTACGCAGGGTTTCAAGAACGGCCTGGGTATGAAGAATCTGCTCCTTTGTATGCTCATGTTGCTCTTGTAACTGACTCAGGTCTATGCGTTTTTCATTTAATTCGTCTTCCTTTTCCTTTCGGTCTTTCTCCAGTCCGTCAATCTGTTGCTTTCGTTGTGATTGCTCTTCCTCCATCTGCACTATAGACCGCCGGATATTCTGGATAGAAGTATCGGCAATGGCCACCTGCTTTTCGGCATCAAACTGCCGGCGTTGCAGCGTCTGATTATCTTTCCTCAGAATATCTACGGAAGACCGTTTTTCATCAAAGGTATGGCGCTTCCCCTCCACTGAATCTTTCAGCCCTTCCAGTTTTTCCTTAAACTCCTCCAACCTGCTCTCTTCCTCTCCTATTTGTTCAGCAGTAAATGCTATACTTTCTTCCAGCCCTTTTAATTGACCTCCTGATTTTTCCAGAAAATCCGTCAGACTGGATTTTCTTTCTCCCAGATATTGCAAACGCTGTTCTCCCAGGTTTTTTTCATTTTCCCTGTCGCGAACCGTTTCCTGCAATTCATTATATGCATGCTGCATATCCTGCAACTGTCTTTCCTGTTCAACAAAACCCAGTTTCTCCTTTTCTATAAGTGATTCATCTCCCGCTATCAGAGCTTCCAGCGCAAAACGTTTGTCTGTTTCCTGCTGTTGCTGATCATTTAGTCCCTTATAAGTAAGATTAAACCCCTCTAATGCTGCTTTTGCCAGCTCCACGCTCAGTCCCCGGTACTCTCTTTTAATTTCGTAATATTTTTCGGCTTTCTTTGCCTGACTCTCTAAACTCTTTAACTGATTGTTAATTTCAAAAAGAAGGTCTTCTATTCGTGCCAGATCCTGCTCAGTAGCATCCAACTTAAGCTTAGCCTCCCGTTTTCTGGTTTTATAGATGGTAATGCCTGCCGCCTGCTCCAGCATCCGGCGCCGACTATTTTCCTTATCCTTAATAATATCATCCACCATGCCTAACTCAATGATGGCATAGCTATCGGTACTTACTCCGGTGTCTAAAAACAAGTTATGAATATCCTTGAGCCGGCAATTAACATCATTAAGCCGATATTCACTTTCACCGCTTTTATAAAATTTCCGGGTAACCGTGACAGTACTGAATTCCGTTGGAAGAAGGTTTCGGGTATTTTCAAAAGTCAGACTCACCTCTGCCAAGCCACTGGCACTTCGGCTACGTGAACCATTAAAAACTAAACTCTCCAGGTTTTCACTCCTGAGGTTACTGATCTTATGCTCCCCAATCACCCAACGAATGGAATCAATAATATTACTCTTGCCACATCCATTTGGGCCAATAATACCGGTAATACCTTCATCGAAGTTGATTGTAGTTTTATCGGCAAAACTCTTAAAACCCTTGATTTCCAGACTCTTTAAACGCACAGTTCAATATTTTTTTTGAATGGACAAAATTAGATGAATAAAAGTGAAAATTAAGAAAGGCAATTTTGACAACGCCCATTATTATTAACGAATTATACACAGCATTTTATATAGCATTACAATTATAAGCTATGTTTCAGGAGAATGTCCCTTACGGCTAACCTGGGTTAGGTTAGTATTTCTTATGGAACTGCCGGATATGATTGCAATCCGTTTGAGGCAAAAATGGAAAAAAACCCCGAAAAGGCATCGGGGTTTAGGTTGGGGAATTGCTACCTGGTTGTTTCAAAGATATGGATATTTTATATAAATATTCTTTTAATACATCTATTCCGCCGGCAGCTTCTATGAATTTAGTTTCTATAAATAAGGTGACAGCCTGTTTCAATAATTCAGGCGGCAACTTCTTTCTTCCCCCTCCGGCTTTTCTCTTGTTTTTCATAATATAAAACTATAATAAAATAATGATAATTACAAATTTAAATTATTATTTAATTATTATTTTTATAAATTAAAATAATATTAAAATTAAACTATAATAATATTTCATCTCTTGTCCATCTCCGAATGTTTATAATAATTGAATTAATCAAAGGTTTCTCAGAG
>CAZFGP010000230.1:0-5207 GCA_964518685.1 uncultured Terrimonas sp. | reverse complement strand
CCTGAATTATTTCATAATGCAGCGGGTAAAGAATTTATTAATATTACAAATGAAAGCGGTTTACCCGACTGGTTGAATGCCAATTGCGCGGTGTGGTTTGATTGTAACAATGATGGCTTATTAGATCTTTTTATAGGAGGTTACTTTAGATCTGAAATTAATTTATGGGATTTAAAAACCACTAAGATCATGCCTGAAAGTTTTCGCTACGCTTTTAACGGAGGGGGTTGTTATCTTTTCGAAAATATGGGGAAGGGGAAGTTTAGAGAGGTTACAAAAGAATATGGATTAAATCAAAGGAGATGGGTCTTGGCTGCGGGTGCTGCAGATTTCAACGACGATAATTATCAGGATCTTTTTATAGCCAATGATTACGGCGTAAATGAATTGTATATTAATGAAGACGGAAAGAAATTTGTGGAGGTTGGAAGATCTGCAGGCATCGGTAATGAACCCAAAAGTGGCATGTGCGTCAGTTTTGGCGACTTAAACAATAAGGGTCTCCTGGGGATATACAATACCACGATTACCGAACCGGGGGTTTTGATACAAAATAATAATTACTGGGAACCTGTTTCATCGGAAACCGGATATCCCTATCCCAAATATGTAAATCTTGCACAAATTTATGGCATCAATGATGCAGGCTGGAGTTGGGGAACCCAGTTAGCCGACCTGGACAATGACGGGAATCAGGACATATATGTAACTAATGGTTTTGTTTCGGGAGACAAAGACAGGTCTTATTGGTATGATTATGCAAAGGTTACCAGCGGTAACAAAGCCATTATTGAAGATGCCAGAAATTGGCCCGATATGAAGGGCAGAAACATTTCAGGTTATGAACAGGATAAAATTTGGTTGAACAAAGGTAACGGCTCTTTTGAGGAGGTATTCGGAAAAATATGTCCTCCGTCAGATTACGATGGCAGAGCGGTGGCTATAGCAGATTTGCAAAACAAGGGCGTCCTGGATATAATTGTAGCTAACCAAAACAATATACCTGTTATCTACAGAAATGAAATAGCTAATCAAAATAATTGGATAGCCTTTGATTTGCAGGGTACAGTCAGCAATGCAGATGCCGTAGGGGCTAAAGCAATACTTGAATGGGAAGATAAGAAGCAAATACAGGTGGTGACAGCAGGTATGGGTTTTGCATCCCAAAATACCCACAGGCTTCATTTCGGAATAGGCAAAAGCAGTGAAATAAGTAAATTGACCATACAATGGCCTTCTGGAAAAGCAACTGCAATATCAGACCTTAGTCCTAATAAACTTCATAAAATTATAGAACCTAAGTAAATCAGATGCCGGACACTTCTATTATAAAATCACAAAAAACAAGCGGTTTTTCATATTGGATAAAACACCATATTCAGTATCTGCCACCGGTTTACAGTACCCTCCTGTTATTTATTGCACAAATAAATTTTGGAATTCTCGACAGTTATCTTTCCATATTTGCGTGTGTAGGCACTTCTATAATTACTGAGTTGTTATTATCAAAGTTATTGTACGGTGTCTGGAGAAAAAACCTTGCCAGTGCTTATATGACAGCTATTAGTGTTTGCATTTTAATTAGGGCCACTCATCTTATGCCTTATATTCTAACAACCCTCCTTTCCATGATGTCAAAGTATGTAATTACTTATAAAAACAAACATATATTTAATCCCTCAGCATTTGGTGTTTCCTGGATGTTGTTCGTAGCCCCCGCAAGCGTAGCAGCGCTGAGCACTCAATGGGGAAGTAATTTTTTAGCCTTATCCGTTATCTGGCTCCTTGGGGTTTACGTTGTTCTTAGAGCCAAAAGACTTCATGTTTCCGTTGCATATGTAATTAGTTTTATAATACTGGCCTATTTTAGAAGTTTATATTCCGGCGATTCCTTTATCTCTGAAATTGCACCTTTAACTGGCGCCATGTATCAGCTCTTTATCTTTTTAATGATAACGGATCCGGTGACTTCTGTGTCCACGAAAAAGGGAAGAATTCTGGTTGCGGTATTAATTGCCGTAGTAGAGAGTATATTAAGAATGAATGGCTTTATTTATGCACCTTTTTATTCCATTTTCATAGTGGGCCCAATAACCAAATATATAGATCTGAAAAGAAACCATATTCGTCTTAAATTAGCTTTACAGGCTACTTCAGGAAAGTAGGGGTAAGGGGCTAAACTAAATTTCATTTTACTATTTCTTCATCAATGCGGCTGGAAGCCGAAAATCATATCTTTGCCTATAAGCGATTCATACAGAATTTTTATTCTTTTAAAACTTATAAATACCGATCAATAATGACTCAGCCCGTTGAAAATTTTGTAAATCTCCTTGACTATAACAGCAATGTAATTTTCAATATGACTCCTAAAGAAGTTTCCGATGCTATTCTTAGCGGCGATCCTTCGCGGATTCGAAAAATTGAAGGTCAGTTTGCGATTATAGCAAAGAAGGGGAAAGAGGTACTTATGGCACGCTCTATTGGCAGACCCATGCGGTATTTTCTGGCTAAACAGGAGGCTGGTCCTCTGCTGATAGTAGCTGAAAGGATGGACGAAATTTACAATTACCTGAAAGGCTTGGGGTTGGAAGCACAATTTCATCCATCCTATACAAGAATGGTTCCTGCTCATTTTTTAACCCGATTAGAACTGGTGGGTTGTCCGGATCCGAATCCGGTATACACACGCTTCTTTGAGCCAAAAAGAAATACTTTATCAAACGATTTGGATGAAATTGGCAAAGCCTATATTGGCGCTTTAGCCCGTGAATGTATAAAATGGTTGGAAAATATACCCGAAAAAGAACCTATTGGCGTATTATTTTCCGGAGGTATTGATAGTGGGTCTGTTTTTCTGGTATTGTATCACGTTTTGTTGAAATCAGGTCTTTCTCCACAGCGGTTGAAAGCTTTTACTCTTTCGGTTGATAATGGAAACGATGCAAAACAGGCCTTTCAGTTTTTAGATGCGCTGGGGCTGTCTTTGTTTCTGGAAATTATGGACACTTCCGCAGCCGAGGTGAATTATAAGGAAGCCATCAAAGCTATTGAAGACTATAAACGGCTCGACGTAGAAGCAGCAACCATGACGCTGACTTTATGTAAACTAATAAGAAAGCAATATCCTGATTGGAAATATCTGGCTGATGGCGACGGAGGAGATGAAAATCTAAAAAGCTATCCTATAGAAGAGAATAAGGAACTGACTATCAGGAGTGTACTGAATAATACGATGCTGTATCAGGAAGGATGGGGAGTAGATAAGATCAAACATTCTCTCACCTATTCAGGAGGTCAGAGCAGAGGGCATGTTCGAATCTACGCACCGATAAAGCAAATGGGATTCAAAAGTTTTAGTCCATATTCTTTACCAAACGTTATTGAAGTGGCTGAGGCCATCCCCTTTATTAATATTACCCAATGGAGTAAAGAAGCGCTTTATGCCTTGAAAGGAGAAATTGTAAGCCGTGGAATCAAGGCACTAACGGGTATGGATATGCCCATATTTGAGAAAAGCAGATTTCAAAACGGGGCCATAGAACCCAACGCTTTTAATCAGGTATTTGCTGACAGCGACATCCGGTATCGTACCTATTTTCATTCCCTGTATGAGAGATGATTTCAATACAACAAACAAATATGAACCTTGATCCTGGTATTCCTTATAGTTTTATACACGAACAGGAACCTGATGTAAAAGGGGAATTACAGGATGTTAATACTATTTTTCTTACCAGTAAGCGGTGTCCCTATAAATGTATAATGTGCGACCTGGGGATCAATACCAGAGAAGAGAATACTCTTCCCGGAGCCATTCCCCAACAAATTGACTATGCCCTGTCGCGCCTGCCACAGGCACGGGTTATGAAACTATACAATAATGGAAATTTTTTTGATTTCAAAGCAGTACCTCCTTCAGATTATACTGAAATTATAAGCAGAACAAAAACCTATGAGAGAATAATTGTAGAGAATCAACCCAAACTTTGTGGAAAAGCCTGTCTTCAGTTTAATGACCGGTTGGAAGGTAAATTGGAAGTGGCAATGGGGCTTGAAACCATCCATCCTAAGGTGTTTCCAAAGCTGAATAAGCCTTTTACAATAAAGGACTTTAGCGAGGCCTGTACGTTTTTGAAAAGTAATGGAATTGATATCCGTGTATTTTTATTACTGAATCCACCCTACCTAACAAGTCCAAAGGAAAATATTGAATGGACACTGCGTTCTATAGAATTTGCTTTTGAAAGTGGCGCTGACTGTTGCTCAGTCATTGCAACACGTCCTGGCACAAGCGCTCTAAAAAAATTACAGAAGGACGGTTTGTACACTCTTCCGGATTTACAGGGTTTAGAAGAAGTGTTTGAAAGAGCGCTTACCGGTTATAAAAAAAGAGTTTTTGTTGATACCTGGAACATTGATTTTTTATCCCATTGTTCTCATTGTTTCCAGGAAAGAAAGCAACGCCTGGAAAATATGAATCTATGCCAGAAAATGCAGAATAAAGTAGTCTGTTCCTGTGAGGATTTAATAAAGAAAAATGGAAGTATTAAATAAAAATTGTTTTGACATTGTAATAGCCGGGGCGGGATTTGGAGGATCCCTTACTGCGCTAATTTTAGATCAATTAGGATTTAAGGTTTGTCTTCTTGAAAAAGGCAAGCATCCTCGTTTTGCTATCGGTGAATCTTCAACCCCAATAGCCGATATTATCCTAAGAAATCTCTCTGTAAAATATGATTTACCCTGGCTGTATCCATTTTCACGTTATGGCACCTGGCAACAATCGTATCCCGACATTGTTTGTGGAATCAAACGGGGATTCAGTTTTTTTAAACATTACCCAGGCAAGGAATTCTCCACAAATATGAACCATAATAATGAACTTCTTGTAGCTGCCAGTACTTCGGATGAACTTTCGGATACAAACTGGCTGCGAGCCGACTTTGATAATTTCCTGGTGCAAAAAGTTATGGAAGCGAAGATTGATTATCTGGATCTGGCTGAAATTGAATCTTGTACAAGAAATAATAGTTGGGAGTTTTCAATACTTCGTGATGAAAAGAGAATGAAAATTCAGTCTTCCTTTTTCATTGATGCAACGGGTAGCAATAATTTACTTCAAAATCTATTTGGCGTAACCTCATCTTCCAAAGATTTTTTGACAGATTCCTTTGCTCTCTTCTCTCACTTTACGGAGGTGCCTT
>CAZFGP010000229.1:0-5323 GCA_964518685.1 uncultured Terrimonas sp. | reverse complement strand
TGACAGGAATGCTGCCGGAAAAAGAGTGAATCAAATGGTATTTAATGCCCAGGCAATGGGGGGTGGCTGGAATGGCAACGGAGGGGATGGCTGGCTGCGGATCCTGGAATTTTTTCCGGATGGGAAAACCGTTAAAGTAAAGACCTTTTCCCCCTTTTTTGCTATTTCTCCTACTACACAGCAGTATGCATGGCGAACAGCAGATTATGACAATTTCGGTTTTGAACTCGACTGATCATACCATTTTTTCCTCCCTATCTTTGGGGCATGTTAAAGGAACGTATCAGCCATTTGGCCAATCTATATGCGCCCGATTTGGTGGCTATTCGGAGGCATCTGCATGCCCATCCCGAATTGAGCTACCAGGAATTTGAAACATCAAAGTTTGTACAGCAACAGCTATCGGACATAGGTATACCCTTTACCATTAAAGCCAATACCGGAGTCATTGGTTTACTGAAAGGAAAGTATCCGGAAAAACGTATAATTGCGCTGCGTGCAGATATGGACGCACTTCCCATTTTAGAAGAAAATGACCTGCCATATAAATCAAAGAACGAAGGCGTAATGCATGCCTGCGGACATGATGTACACACTACCTGTTTGCTGGGTGCAGCACGAATATTGCATGAACTAAAAACAGAATGGGAAGGCACTATAAAGCTGATTTTTCAACCCGGAGAAGAAAAGAACCCCGGTGGGGCCAGCCTGTTAATTAAAGAAGATGTATTAAAAAATCCCCATCCCTCTCTTATCCTTGGACTTCATGTTCATCCACAGCTGGCGGTTGGAAAATTTCGTTTTCGCGGAGGTAAAATTATGGCAAGCGCGGATGAGTTATATTTCACTATCAAAAGCAAAGGAGGGCATGCCGCTGCGCCGCAGGAAACGGCAGATACCATCCTGATTGCCTCTCAGCTAATTGTGGCTTTACAACAAATTATCAGCAGGAATAATAGCCCCTTTTCACCCTCTGTATTAACCATCACCTCCTTCCACGGAGGACACACCACAAATGTTATCCCTAATGAAGTTAAACTAATGGGTACCTTCAGAGCTATGGATGAAAGCTGGCGTTTTAAAGCGCATGATCTTATCCGTAAGTTGTCTGTCTCGCTGGTAGAGGGAATGGGCGCTGAAATTGAAGTAACCATTGATGTGGGTTATCCTACCGTATATAACCACGAAGAACTGAATGAAATAGCCGCAGAGGCTGCAGCGGTGTATGCGGGTAAGGAAAATATTGAAGAATCTGAGTTGCGTATGGGCGCTGAAGACTTTGGATATTATTCACAAATCATACCCGGCTGTTTTTTCCGTTTGGGTGCAGGAAATTCAGCTAAAGGCATCACTTCCGGCGTGCATACGCCCCGGTTTAACATTGATGAAGACGCCATTCCCTTAGGTGCAGGGATGATGGCCTGGTTAGGCGCTACCCTGGAATTGAGGTGATGAAAAGTGAGTAAAGACTAACGATGAGCATAACACGAGATGTCGAACACTAACGCATAACCGAAATAAATGGCTTCTTAAATAAGGTACATTCATGAAGAAATTTATGAAATTTTAAACTCCGCCTTCTTTCAATGAAATGTTTTCCTATTGTTAACAACAGGAAAAATATCTTCTCGCTGATTATCATTTTCTAAATTGGGAATATTTATTTTTAATAAAGGACAATATTATCCTTTATTATACTTTTGTGTTACCGTAAACACTCTAAGACGTTCAACCTCCATAGGGTGAGTAGGTGAAGTATAATCTCCACTAAGTTTAAGATTGAAATTTCTAATTTTTAAACAAACCATTATGCACGGAAAACGACAGACGTTCATTATCGCCTTATTGCTCAATATCATTTTTGTATGGGTTTCCACACCCTGGGATTTTGGATTGACTTTTTTTGGTGATTCCACTATAGCCTGGGTTATCTATTATGTGATCGGTTTTTTGTTAAGCCTGTATGTTACCTGGGCTTTTTTGAGGGCGCTGAAAATATTATTACATCATATGACGCATCATTTAAAAGAGGAAGGACATGAGTAGTTTTATAGAAAAAGAAAAGAAAGCACGGAAGGTAGCTATCTGGTCTATTATTGGTATGATTGGCATTTGGATCGTGCTGAGTATATTTTCATTTACAGATTCGGAAGTTAGAAAGCGACCGGATACCGGAAATATTTCATTCAATGGTCAGACGGCGTTAAAAGGCAAGCAGGTATTTCAGGCTTACAATGGAATGGACTGTCATACCATCGTAGGTAATGGCGCTTATTTTGCGCCCGATCTGACCAAGATATACGAAATAGCCGGTCCTGCCTGGCTTAAAGCTTATTTGGGATCTCCAGGGACTTATCCGACCCCGGCCGTTGTAAATGTAAATTTTCAACAATTAAAAAAGGATGGTGAAATTAAAGAGGCTGACTTCGATGATTACCTGATGGAATACAGCGGCGCTAAGAACAGACTTGATCGAAGAAGTGGAATTAAGGCCCTCATGCCTAATCTGAATTTCACCGGTGAAGAAATTGATGCCCTGATTGCATTTTTTAAATACACTTCCAAACTCAATACAGCCGGTTGGCCTCCGGAAGTAAAGGCAAAGCAATCAGTAATAGATGCTGAAGCCGATAAATTAGAAAGAGCCAGCGGGTTGATCAAACCACCTGCTGCCGGCGGGCAAACCTCTGGTCAGGAAAATAGTGAACCGAATGTTGCTCTATCACCAGTTGCTCATGGACAGCAACTGACGATAGATCTGGGATGTGCAGCCTGCCATTCCACAGATGGAACGCAATTGGTTGGACCTTCTTTTAAAGATTTATATGGTTCCCAGGTTGGTTTGGAAAATGGCACTGTGGTAACCGCAGATGAAGCGTATCTGACAAAATCCATCCTGGATCCCAATGTTGAAATTGTAAAAGGATATCCTGCAGGGGTAATGCCCTCTTTCAAAGGAATGATTCCTGATGCACATGTGACTGACATTGTTACTTACCTCAAGACTTTAAAATAAAAAATCAATGAACTTTCAATATAAGACCCAGCGTTTTTCTTATCGGTTTTTCATGTTGATGCTGGTTCTTTTTGCTTTTCAGATTTTATTTGGCTTCTTATTAGCGTTAATGCAAATGGACCCGGAGCTATTACAGGGTAAACTCAACTTTAATGTTGCCAGAGCTTTCCACCTTAACCTGGGCGTGATTTGGATTGTTACGGGATTTATTGGTACCATTTTGTTTGTAGGACCATTGTTAGGACAAAAGGATATCAGGCCCATGTGGCTGGTGAAATTCTTGTTTTATGCGCTTATTGTCATTGTATTATGGACCGCGGCCACGTTGCCGTTAGCTCAAAAAGGTATAGCAGGGTATGTAGGTAATACGCCCTGGTTGCAACAGGGAAAAGAATTTTTGGAAGCAGGTCGTATAACGGATATTCTGCTGCTGATAGGGTTCAGTATCTTCGCCTATCTCACCTTGTTTATGTTTCCCAGAAAGGTGAAGACCTGGAACGAATTGCATTGGGGATTAGCCATTGGTGTGGTTGGATTGGCAGCGGTATGGATTTTTACCCTGGTCTCTACAAAAAATCTTGACACGCAGGAATATTTTCGTTGGTATGTGGTACACTATTGGGTAGAGGCGGTTTGGGAAATCATTCATATTACTCTAATTGGATTTTTATTATCCAGGTTTTTCGGGGCAGATAATAAGGAAGTGGGTTTTGCTGTTTTTTGGGGAGTAAGCCTTGTTGTTTTAAGCGGACTTATTGGTAATTCCCATCACTATTTTTGGATTGGTACCCCTGCTTTCTGGCAATTCTGGGGTTCCCTGTTCAGTGCACTGGAACCACTTCCGCTCATCTTTTGTATCTGGCATGTCTATCTCGATGAAAAACATGGCGTAACACCAATTGAAAACAAACCCGCTTTCTACTTTATTTTCGGTTCGGCTTTATTTGAATCCGTGGGAGCCGGAGTGCTGGGTTTTACTATGACTATGGCTTATGCCAACATATGGGAACATGGTACCTGGCTCACCGCCGCACACGGACATTTAGCTCTTTTTGGCGCTTTTGGACTATTGGTAATAGGCGCTGCTTATGAGGCTGTTAGGAAATATAAAAATATTTACCGATTCAAAGAATACCTTGGCAGATTGAGTTTTTGGCTGTTGTTTCTTGGGTTATTAGGGATAATGGGCAGTTTCGCCTATGGCGGTACCAAGCAAATATATGTCTACCGCATTTTAGGATTAGACTGGTGGGGACATCATGTCCGCCCGGCCATGGCTAACGCAAGAGTACTCCTGGGCTTCTCTGCTTTCATTTTCCTAACCGGTTCCCTCATCCTGATATATGATTTAATGACTTTGAAAAACAGAGAAATATCCGAACGGGAAAGCAAGGTGTTGAATGCCGAATATATCCCTCAAAAAAGAATCAGGTGGTGGAGTAAGAAGATGTCTTCCAATGAGTTTGGAACCTGGCTGGCAGGAATCTGGTTTTTTGGATTGGTGGTTACTGCCGGCGTTTTCTCTTTCAACTTAAATAGTGTGCGGGTTGGAGATCCAACTATTCCCTACCTCGTTATGGGCATTGGTTATGTTGGATTGATGTTGATTACCCTTGCCTTTGCTTCGCGTTTCCTTTCCGCCTTTGAAAAAAGACAGAATATGCTTCAGATTCTCCGGGATACAGACAACAATGGGTTACAAACGATTGATTTCAGAAACGGGAATGGTACTGCTGACAAAGAACAGCGAATACTAGAGGTGTTCACCCAGCTCGATCATGGCGATGCATTAATAATGGTTTCCAATAAAAATATGGCGGAACAGCATTTTGTTCTGCATAAAGTATTGGGTGTTGGATTTGCGTGGGAAAATTTAGAAGATGGACCGGAGGTGTGGAAAGTGAAAGTAGGAAAACTCAATTAAGTTGTACGGCAGGTGGA
Source organism: uncultured Terrimonas sp. (assembly GCA_964518685.1). GTDB lineage: Bacteria > Bacteroidota > Bacteroidia > Chitinophagales > Chitinophagaceae > Agriterribacter. The sequence continues at coordinate 366 of CAZFGP010000229.1, read as the reverse complement.
AGAGGTGAATAACTTCCTGAACTTTGGGTTTCCTGGAGGCAACAAAAAATTGAAGCGGAGTTAAGATGCCTCTTATACCAATGATTGAAGCGGGGCGGATTCACCAGAAAATAGTGAAAACGCTTCATTCAACTTGAATCTCATTCTTTTCCACGCGTCAAATACCACTTTAGTAAACGAATACTCAGCATTACATTAATAACAATCCCGATACTGAACAGAAACGAAAAAATACCTGTAGCCCGCAACATAGCAACCATATTAATACCTTCAGGCTTAAAAGGAAGTTCAATTTGTTTGATCACTTCCGATGCATTTTGAATAATCACCCAGGCATTGCCAATATTCATGATGGCAAAAAACAAG
>CAZFGP010000228.1:0-5383 GCA_964518685.1 uncultured Terrimonas sp. | reverse complement strand
AGGGTAACCGAACGGCATCCATGCTTCTCCTTCCAGTATTTTACCATCACGGTGAGAAGCCGGGGGCTGCGCAGCCGTTAAAGAAAAAAGAAAAGACTGTAAGACTACGAGACTTGTAAATATCCTGATATTAAAATGGTGCATAATTGTTGCAATCGTTTAATGAGGTCAGCAACAATAGAATGTTTGTCCACTTCTCAAACTTATAGAAAAACCGCCAACTTATTAAAGTCGTTAATAAAAAAAGAAAGATTAAGGTCTCAAAGGCGATCGGGATTCAGGATCACAAAATTCATGGCATCCCTCCCTACCACATACAGCAGCCCGTTCCTATAATTTATTCCATAGCCCTTTTGAAAAAGCCAGGAGGAATTTGCTTTTAACAATTTAATCCTATCACCGTTCAAACCCAGTACTACAACGGAATGATTGTCGTGGTTAACGATATAAACTTTCTTTCCCGCCTTCACAAACCGATTGGGACGGTTGATCAGATTGGATTCCAGCCTATTAATTTCTCTGATCTGTCCGGGATCGGAAATATCAAATTCAATAAAAGAATTGGAGCCGTTTCCAATGGCATATAACCTGTTTCCCGAAACGTCAAATTCACAAACACAGTTATACTTTGGAGCGTCTTTCAGCGTATGCAATAACACCGGATTCCGCTTGTCCGATACATCCACCACCTTTACCGAACTGGAACCCACACAGCCTCCAATATAAGCTATATCATCCACCACCTTCACCGCAAAAGCCCCGTTACCCATCTGCAGCTTACTGATGACCTCAGGCTTCTCAGGGTTATGCGCATCGGCTATATAAAGCGCCCCTTCTCCGTCGTGGGTAAAATAAAGATACCCGTTTACATAACTCACTTTTCGAAGTGTTTTTGGAAACTGATCAGCTCCACCCACCGGAAAACTATATATCTTTTTGAGGTTAGTAGGATCCTCAGCATTCAATACCAGGCATCTTTCATTTCCCATGGAGGTCAGAAAAATATACGGACCAAACTTATCAACCCCCATAGCTTCTCTCAATTCTTCATCCCTGAAGCTCTCCGCTAATTGCGGCTTTTGCGGATCAGAGATATCAATCACGGCCAGGCTATGACCCGCTCTGCAGGGCACATAAGCATAATTTCCGTCTAATAAAATATCCTCCGGTTCATTCAGTTCAAAATGATCGGTCAGCATCCCAACAACAGCCTTCTTTAATTTTTTCTTTTTAATTATTTTATTCGCAGAAGGCGGATTTGATTTCCCCGATAATGCATCTCTTGAAAAAGCCGCCCGGGCCACAAATCCAAAATGAGTACCCCCGATCACAATTACAGAATCTTCTTTATCCAATTTAATTTCATGATCGAGCCAGTCTTCCTTCACTCCTGTTGGGATGGGGCCCACATCCTGCCAGTTATTTCCATCATCATAAGAGATATAAATATGATTCCCCTCGGTATATGTACTGTAGATAACCGTGTGATAGCCCAGGTAAACAAAATCGTCGGCGGCTCCTTTGAATTTTGCCAGCTTTCTGCTTCTCCCTTCTTTTCCAGATTTATTAATCAGATAAATATTACCGGGTTCTGAACCCTGTATTATTTTGTCGGATCCTAAATATTCTGTCGCAAATAATGCGCCTGTATCTGCCTTAACCATAAACTGCCAGGACTTCCCGTCGTCCACACTTTTATACAAAGAACCTGCCCAGCCATTTACTATAATACCATCACTCACCAGTTGTAACCGATAAATACTGGTATCTGAAATTGGGTCTGATTGCTCAAAGTTCAATCCTCTGTCTGTACTTCTGTAAATGCAACGATCGGTGGTTGCCAGAATCGTGCCCAGGGGTGTTACACAAATACTATAGGGATACAAATACTTATCTTTCGATTCTTTTAAGAGATTTATCTTTCTCCAGGTCAATCCTTTATCCTCCGATCGCCAGATCTGTGAGTTGGTAGTAATCAGATAAGCATCATCACCTCTGCCTCTTGCCATACACAAAATGCCATTATCTAAAATCGTATTCTCTTCGCGCGTGTTTACATCCACCTGCGTCCAGGTAATTCCATAATCGGTGCTTCTGAAAACTTTACCTGCATCCGGTTTTCGTGAGCCTATAACCACCACGCCGTCGCCGAGGTCTGCAACCGCATCAAAGCGCCCGCCGGAAACCAATTCGGTTATCTTCCACGGAACCTGACCGTAACCGTTAGAAAAAATAAAAAACACGGTACACCATAGGATCATTCTTTTTGCGCTAATATTCATAATTATTAAAACTTTTATTTTGAGGTTGTTAAGTTAAGATTACCGGTCAAAAGAGTAACTCTTATGAATACCCTGGATAATTTTCCTTCAGGTTGAGGCATGATCCCGATAGCCGGTTCAAACCAGGCCTGATTATTCCGGCGGCCCTGTAAAATAATTTCGTTCCGGATGACCGAAATCTTCGAATGCTTTATGAAACCCGCGGAAACACCGGCTGTTTTTAAGCCGGGGATGCCGGATAATGCCGTAGCGCCAAGCGCTAATGCCGAACTTTGCTTTACAAATTGACGTCTGGAATGATTGTTCTTCATTTTAAAACGACCTGCTTATTTTTATACATCTCATTCTATCCACTTGTTTTTTTGCGGCCCGATTTTTTGAACAGGTATTGGCTGTAACCCATATTTATTCAAAACCGATTCAGAACAAAAATAGTTAAGATCCTTCCCTTCGGATTGAATAGAGTTATTGTTCTCTTCCACCTGTTTCCCATTGTCTCTGAGAAAGATATTTTCACAATCCACCAAAAGATTATTCCTGATGGTATTCAGATCCGCATCCTCCCGGATATTCTTCAGTTGAGGATACTTGTTTTGATATAGTTCCGAACGAATATCCACATCTTCATACAATTTCTTTTGAATCACCGGAGATTCCAATTGCGTAAGCCAGCGTTGCTCACCCCACGGAGAAAAACTGACTGCAGCAAGGCAGTGATAAAACAGATTGTTCTCTACCAGATTGTCTTTACCGCCGTGTATCTGCACGCCACCAAAGCGCATAGCTCCGCACCGTTCAAAAATATTCCCGGATATGGTTACCCCCGAAATCATATCGTCCAGCCGAACCCCCGCGGCGCCGTGAAGCGTACCTCCTTTTATATCCAACCAATGGTTATTGCGTATGACTATCCCCCGATAGGAGGGGTTGTAAAAAATGTCTATCCCACCCTGGTCATCCGATTCATTAACTACCTGACTGATTTCATTGTATTCTATAGTGAAATCGTTTCCTTCAAGGCGCATAGCCGAGGAGGAGGAATTGCGAAAACGATTGTTCCTGATTTCCATCCCGCAGCCCTCCATATACACAGCCGGCTCATAGGTTCTTTTGTATAAGGAAAAAGACTCCACCACCGTATTTTCTACTACATAACGGGCTGGCGTAAGCGTTTTCCGGTCTCCTCCTTTAATTTTCATTCCTCCGCAACCCAATGTACTCAGATAACAACCCGAAATCCGATGCCCAACCCCTTCTTCAATATGAATGCCATCTCTACCGAAACGTTCAATCCTGCAATCAGAAACCACACAATTGCTTCCTTCCCGAACCGAAACAGCGCTACCTCTGCCCTCCCGAAAAGTGAGTCCTTCTATAATAACATGAGAACAGTTATTCATTTCTATCATAAAAGGCGCATCAAAAACCGAAAGCGTGACTTTTGCCGTTTCCGGTTGTATTCCTTCCGGTGGAAACCAATACAATAAACCCTCAGTTCGATCGAGATACCATTCCGCAGGCTGATCTAATTCACAAAACAAGTTCAATCCGAAATAGCGAAGACTGTCCCGGTAACCATAATGATGATAAGGCTCTTTGAGATAAATGGTTTGTATAACGGTATCCACCTTATCCACCTTCTGAAACTCGTCACTCCAGTCCCAAAACCAGTAGCCTTCCAGCCGAGCATCGCTTTCTTTTGCCCAACGGTTCTGCCGTTGTTCGGTATATTCAAATATGCCTTCTGCCGATCCCTGTCTGTTCAAATAGTTGGGTGATAACCCGGTTTTCCCTTTTACTAATCCTGCGTTCACAAAACCGGTATTGGGCCAACGTGCCAGGGTTTGTGGCTCTCCGTTGCAAAATAATTCCGGGCGTTTTCCCAAATCCGTCGCATCTCCAAAATTGCTGATCCCATTGGTATTCAAATCACATACATAAACCTTCCCTTTCACTTCAGGATTAAGAATCTTTAGCTCTTCAGGGTTCTCCAACAAGCGCCAGTTCTTCAATTCCCGGCTCCCGGTGAAAACAGGCTTCTCGTCTTTCACCGCCTTATACACTACAGGAGCGTCTTCTTTACCGGAATCTTCCGCAGTAAAAATGATGGGAGATGACAAATAATAGTTCCCGCCTTTTATATATACGAGAATGGATTGATCTGGTGTTTCCCGCTTTTGCAACCTTACCGCGTCTTTGGCCTTTTCCAAGGTCAGAAAGGGTGCGGATTTTGTTCCGGGATTAGTATCGTTCCCATCCAAAGAAACGAAAAATTCGATCTTGTTCTGGTCCCTGCACGATACGACTATACTAAAGAAAAAAAGAGTTACCGCGATGGAAATCATATTCTTCATCGTTCTATCATTTTAGTAATTAAGCTTTATTCATCTATCACAGGCTAACTCACTCTTTCATTACTCAGGCCTATGCAGGTCCGGGCATTGGTTCAAGCAGGCGTTTTCTATAATCCTATACTTTTATTCTCTGCAACATTTTTGCCTCACTCCAAACTGTAGGCAAGTTATCGAAAAAGGAGAATTTGGCGTTTTCTTAATAGTTCTCGGGTATTTTTATTTACCGTTTAATAGCTTTATATTTGCGAGTTAACATCGTTATTCAATAGTTTGAGACCCTAATAGATCAATATTATAATGGATCTATTTTAGGTGGATTCTAATAATCTGTTAAATTTAAAAAAATTGTCGCCATATGAAAACGCAAAATATATTTATTGTTCATCCTAAAACAAGTGAACAAGTTTCTGCTCTCAAAGCTTTTATGCAGGCGCTTAAAATTAAATTCGAAGAATCGGAAAAGACAGACTATAACCCCGAGTTTGTGGCAAAAATAGAAGAGAGCAAAAAACAATATGAAAAGGGTGATTTCATTAGTATTGAAAAGAAGGAGATAAAAGACTTTCTGGGGTTAACACGATAACCCATCCATTTCCCGCTGCCAATTTTCTACTCAAGACGGTAGCGTCGGTGACGGATTTCTCTATCTCTACCCTGGTAAGGGTGGCGCTGCCCGGATCGTCAAAATAGATCCTGGCGTTATAATTGATTTTCTTTTTCAGAAAATTCAAATTTATTTCAATTGCT
>CAZFGP010000227.1:0-5400 GCA_964518685.1 uncultured Terrimonas sp. | reverse complement strand
CTTATTGCCTATGCCAACCGTAATTACAAGGAAGGTTTAACTGCTTTCCAGAAAGTGGAAAACGACAATCCCTATACAAATGTGGTTCCCTTTTATATTGCCAACATACTATATGCCCAGGGGCATACAGATAAGGCTTTGAACTATGGTGAAAATGCACTTAACAGCTCCAAAGGATATTATGACACCCAGATGAAGGAATTAATAGGACATGCCTGGTTCGAAAAAGGAGATTATGCCAGAGCCCTGCCCTACCTGGAAGACTATGTAAACAAGACTGAAAAGGTGAGTCGGGAAACACTCTATCAGCTTAGCTATTGCTATTATCAGCAAAAGCAATTGGGCAAAGCAGTGGAAGGGTTGAAACACCTGAGTGGCGGTACCGATTCTCTGAGTCAGAATGCTATGTACATCCTCGGTGATGCATACCTGAAGTTGGGCGATAAAGCGAATGCCAGAAATGCTTTTCTATTCTGCGCTGGAAATAATACCAATGCCGGGCAGCGGGAAGTATCCAAATTCAATTATGCAAAGCTCTCTTATGATCTTGGCTTTATGGATATTGCGCTAACAGAGTTGAGAAAATTTTTAACCGAATATCCCAATTCACAATACCAGAAAGAAGCAGAAGAAACAACCGTTACTCTTTTGGCAAGCACGAACAATTACCGGGAAGCGCTTGATATCCTTGAAAGAACAAAATCTTCGTCCCTCACCATACAAAGACTCTATCCCAGGGTATTATACGGGAGAGCAATGGAGTTAATTAATGATCAGGATCTTAATGCCGCGAAAGCCTTGTTGGATAAAGCATTGAAAGATCCTAATAATACCCCTGTTCTGCCATTGATTAATTTCTGGGAAGGGGAAATAAGTTATCGTAATAACCTTCTTGATGCCGCTATCCTTTATTTTAATGATTATTTACGCAAGCCCTCATACAATAGTGGTGAAGTAAGCGTGGGAAATGCCAATTACAATTTAGGGTATTGCTATTACCGAAAAGAAAATTATCCGCTAGCGTCATCTTTTTTTGAAAAGGTGGTAAAGAACCCTTCGCTGAATGCAAAGCCTGTTGAGCAGGACGCCTATCTCCGGTTGGGCGATTGTTATTTCATGAATAAAGATTTTTCAAGGGCGAGAGCCATTTATAATAAAATCATCTCTTACTCCTGGTCATCGGGTGACTATGCTGCCTATCAGACTGCTATGATTGCAGGGATCAATAGCAGCAGTGAGAAGATCAGTTTGATGAAAACCATTGAACAAAAATATCCTTCCTCCCTGATCATACCCGACGTGAATCTGGAAATAGCCAAAACCTATATGGCGGATGAAAAATACAATCAGGCTATACCTTATCTGAATTTGATAATTAACGCCGCTGCCGCCGAAAATCTGAAACCAGGCGCCCAGCTTAAATTAGGACTGGCTTATCTCAACACGAATAAAAGTAACGATGCACTGAGGGAATTTAAAAATCTTGTGTCATCTTATCCCAACACTTTAGAAGCAAATGAGGCGATTGAAAACATCAGGTCAATTTATACGGAAGAAGGGAAAACGGATGAATACGTAACTTTTATGAGAAATGCAGGCAGATCGGTAACGGTAAACGAAGAGGACAACCTTACCTATACCGCTGCAGAAAATAAGTATGTCAATAAGGATTTCAACAACGCTCTTTCCGCTTTTAATAACTATCTTACCCGGTTTCCAGACGGGCAACATGCCATTGATGCCTGGTTTCTGAGAAGTGAAATCTATAACCAGCAAAAGAACTGGGAAAAGGCTGCGGAAGGATATGCTGAAGTTGCTGACAGGGGTCCCAGCAAATACGCTGAAATGGCTGCTGCTCAGGCGGGCCGTATTTATTATTTTGAATTCAATAATTATGAAAAGGCCGGGCAGTATTTTACATTATTGAAATCCCTTGCCACCGGGGCAGAGAACCGATTGGAAGCCATGCGCGGGCTCTTACGCAGCCAGTATCAGCTAAAGAACTGGGAAGAAGCTGTGGACAATGCCGGAGAATTATTAAAAGAAAAGAATATCAGTACGGATGATCAAGTACTGGCCTATATGGTTACTGCCAGATCCTTCCAAAACCGGAGGCAATATGCCGATGCCATACAAAACTTCAGAAGTATAACCCAGATTAATAAGGCTTCTTTTGCAGCAGAGGCCCGTTATGAAATTGCTTCCTGCTATTATGCACTTAATGATCTGAAGAATGCAGATAAAGCCGCCTTTGAAACGATCAACAAATCGGGATCTTACGACTTTTGGATAACTAAAGCCTATATACTTCTTGGCGACATCTTCTTTAAACAGAAAGATTATTTTAATGCTAAGGCAACCTTGCAAAGTGTAATAGATAATAGCAAAATAACCGAATTGAAAAATGAAGCCGAAGAAAAATTAAAAGTGGTTATTGAAGCTGAAAAAACAGAAAGCAAAATAGCAGGATAAAGTTCAACATTAAGTCGTCCATCAGGAAAAAAGAATATAATGCAATACAGAAAAAGTTATAAAATAATATTCCTATTCACAGCTATTTTTGGAGGAAGCATGACCGTTTTGCAGGCTCAGGAAGAATTAAAAAAGCAAACTATTGAAATCACTTCCGCTTTCAAACCAGAAATAAAAGAAGCGGCAAAAATTAATATTGCAGCGGCTCCGCCAACGCCAGACTCAACCAAACCCCGATTCATCTATCAAATTCCGGTCACCAGTCTGTCTCTGGTATATCAGCCCCTTGCTATAAGCCCGCTTGCACTGAATGTAGATTCCGCGGCGGCTAAATGGGAAGCCAGCAACTTTGTTAAACTGGGTTATGGAAATTTACAAACTCCCTATGCTAAGGCAGGACTGAGTTTTACAAATGGCACCAATGCCAATCTGAATGTCCTCGCTCATTATGTCTCTTCCAGGGGAAAGACACCTCAATATCAGGAGTATGCGAATTCAGGCGCCACCGCCTATGGCAGTCTTATTAATGCAGAAAAACAAGAACTGTACGGCAAGCTCTCTTTCGGCAATAATAAATACTTCCGATATGGATACGACCACAACTTATATACCTTTGATAAGAGTGATTTATTGCAGCGATTCCTGTCTTTGGATGCCAATATAGGTTTTCGAAATACTTCACCCACAGAATTAGGTCTTCAATATAATCCGAATGTAAAACTCTCTTTCTTCAATGACAATCATTATGGAAGAGAGTACAATGCTATTGCTGATTTGCCGTTACAGAAAGTCATCGGCGATAATTTTAGAATTAAATTAGGCGTTAACGCCGATTACACACAATATTCCTCCAACAATACACCGAAAGCCATTAACAATACTATAGTTACAATCCCTTTTGCACTTCATTTTCATAATGAAAATCTTAATCTTCACGGAGGCGTTATCCCCTCCTGGGATAACGCAACTTTTAAATTGTTACCCGATCTTTTGGCAGATGTGAAAATAGGAGGTGAGGAACTTATTCTTCAACTTGGCTGGCTAATGCATTACGACAAAGGCTCGTATAGGCGCTATGCCTCCATTAATCCCTACCTGATTCAGCCGGGAGAATTATTTAATACCCGGATAAATGAAACTTTTGGAGGTATAAAAGGTACGTTTCTCGAACATTTCTTTTATAATGCCAAGGTTGGGCTGGTACAATTTTACAACATGCCACTATTTGTTAATGAATATGGACCTTTTAATACCCTGGCGGGAAATGGATTTTCAGTTCTTAATGAACAAAAGTTAAACGCTTTCCAGATGCATGGAGAGATTGGTGTAGTGCAGGCAGAAGATTTTTCTCTGACAGGGCGATTTAACTGGTTGCTCTTCAACAAACAAGTAACTACACCTCAACCCTGGGGTATTACTCCAAGGGAATTCAATGCTGACTTACGCTGGAAAATAATTAAAGATCTTTGGCTTACCAGCGATCTGTATTTCTTCGAAGGAGCAAAGTACCTGAAACGAGATGGAGGAACAGGAACCGGCAGACATCCGGTGGACCTGAGTGCGGGGCTGGAATTCAGGATTACAAAAAAAGTTAATCTTTGGTTACAGGCTAATAATATTTTCAACAACAAATATCAACGTTGGAATCAATACGACGTTTATGGATTTAACCTGTTGGGAGGAATCGTTTATAACTTTTCTAAATAGACATGGGGATGTATATTTTATATCTTCTCTTCAGGGAAATTGAAAACGGTCTGATTTCTCTTCCATTTCCCCGGGAAAAATATTAATTTAGTGGAATTGTAATTCGTTTAATTCTCTTACATGTTCCATCTTCTTCATCAATATCTCATTCAAAACAAATCCTTAAGTTTGCCTGGGTTAGGTACTATCAGTCTTCAATATATCCCGGCTATCAGTAATTTCACTGATCACGTTATTGAACCTCCTATGCAAAAGATCGTTTTTGATGATGTAAATGATGCACCCGATAAAACATTGTTTCAATATGTGGCATCAAAACTGCAGGTGGAAGAATGGGAAGCGATTAAAAAAGTGAACGATTTTTCTTTTGAACTAAAAAACCGTTTAAAGCAGGAAGGGGAAATAATATGGGACAGGGTGGGTATTCTACAATCCGATATTGGAGGCAATATTTCTCTTGAGGCCCGTACCATTACCTACGATTTTATGGAACCTGCTTTGGCAAAACGTATTATAAGATCCAATGCCAATCATCCTATATTAATAGGAGACACGGAAATAAGTGGGCGTTTTATTCAGCAGGAAGAGGCATCTTTGAGTGATGATCCTTTTTCGGATCAGGCATCAAAAAACTTGAAAAACAATTGGTGGATATGGGCCTGTATTTTAGGAGGGATGGTGCTGATACTGTTGTTTCTGCAGTTTTACAAATCCGGTTTTACTGTTAATCATCTGCATAATATACAAAAGGATGCTGTAAAGGAAGCTCCGGCTACCTATCAATTTATAAAACCATAAAGCGCGGTTAAGTCTAATAGGCGGAGGCATAAAATAAATATATAACCGCCAGAAGCGAGATGGCGCCGATAATAAGCACAATCATTTCCATCCGATTATTACTGTTGAGCCAGTTCACCATATTTGTTAAAGCATTAGAACGGGAAAGTTCAGCAGCCTTAAAAGCAATAACCGTCTGATTATTTTGGATAGGATTAAAGGATTGTTCCAGGTTGAGTTTTGCATCCAACATGGGAGACTTATCAATGGGAGTTGCTTCCTCACGGATTTCCACTTTCACTATTTTATCATGTAGAGGAGACTTGATTGTTTTTATTCGCAATCGTTCCTGCTTCGGTTTGATTGCTACGATATGGACTTCATTAAAGTCCTGAGTTCTGACATTTAGTGCGGTAGCAGCTTCCATTTTTTTACCCATTTTGC
>CAZFGP010000226.1:2935-5405 GCA_964518685.1 uncultured Terrimonas sp. | reverse complement strand
AATTATTTCACTTAAACCAAAAGATGTCCAAAATCTTTCTTTATGTATATTATACCCGGCTGCAACAGAAGGGAAAAACCCATATCTTTTCCCTTCTTCAAATTTAGAAGAACCATCATACCTACCGTTAAACTCAATCAGATATTTTTCTTTATAATTATAACTCAACCTTCCAAAAATGCCCCGGGTTCCCCATGTGGAAATTGGATTATATAAACCTCTGACCTGACTAAGAGCTAAATCTAAAGTATTAAAATCACCTGAGAGAACATCACCCTTAGAAGCATACAATCCGGTACCATTTTCTTCTTCCTGTTGGTACCCTGCAACTAAATCAATATAGTGTTCTCCAAACGACTGTACATAATTAGCATAAACATTAGTAGAGATATAATCTGATTTGGACATTTGCTTTGAAATAAAATTATCATTCTGTTGGTTGATGACATTAGGCTTTCCATCGGGTCCATAGAACGTCCACTTTTTAAAATTGTTAGTTTCGTCATAAAAATATTTCTTGAAGGAAAAATCACCAATCAACTTCAAACCTTTAAATATTTGTGCTTCAGTCTTAAAGGTAGAAAGCAAATTAAGTTTATTGTACTCCGTAAAACCATTATTCTCTAACCAGCCAGGAATATTGTATAGTTGCTCAGGAACAACCATATTACCATCATTATCATATACTGCAGGAGTTTTATATGGCATAAAAGGAGGGAATCGCAATGCATCATGAAATATTCTTGACCTGGCATTCCCAGTTAAAAAAAATGGGAAACGATTATTCTCTTGAAAAAATCTTGTGTTATTGGATATACTTAACCAGTTAGAAACCTTCCCGGTCACATTACTCTCAAATGTATATCGCTTGAAAAATTCATTTTTATTGCCATACTTAAGAGCCCCGTCATCATTAAAATAACTTCCTGATATATTGTAAAAGATCTTATTACTACCGCCACTTAAACTTAGATTATGTTTCTGTGAAAATTCTCTTTTCTTAAATATAACATCCATCCAATCCGTATTTGCGTATCCTTGATCCCAGGCCTCTGCACCACCTGCTCCAATCCCTATCCAATAATTTGGATTATTGGGATCTGGTGCAGTCTGATCTTTAATTTCTCCTTTTTCGAAAGCACGAATCTTAGCCATCTGTTCCTCCCCAATAGCAGTTTGTCCGTTGTAATTATATGTTGCAACATTAAAATAATCTGCATATACCTCTGAACTCGTTGACTTAGCAACATATAGCTTTTGCTTTAATCTAAAATCATTTGAATAAGTTAATTTAAGGTCTTTGTTGTAGCTTCCTTTTTTTGTTTCAATCAGGATTACACCAAAGGCCCCTTGAGAACCATAAATTGCGGCTGATGCGGCATCCTTCAACACTGATATGCTTTGTATATTGTTAGGGTTTAGTGCGGCAAGCTCAGATTCAGAAGACCTCACACCATCAATAACAATAAAAGGGGCTGATGAAGTGAGTGAACCAACACCTCTTATATTCACACTCATCAATGCGTCTGACTGTCCTCCTCCGTAACTAGGAGCAATATTAAGATTAGGTGCTAATCCCTGCAAAGCCTGGGTTGTATTATTTGTAGCTCGAAATTCAATATCTTTAGACCTGATTTCGGATACTGATCCCGTCAAATTACTTCTCTTTTGTGTTCCATACCCAACCACCACTACATCACTCAAGTCCGAAACATCCAATTCCAAAGTAACATTGACCTCAGTTTGATTACCTACATTCACCGTTTTGGTTTGATACCCCACGCTTGAAATTTCCAGCACAATATTATTATCATCAGGTGCAGTCAATGTAAATTGTCCCTCATTATTTGTGGTGGTACCTATCTTAGTACCGGATACCAAAACCGATACATTAGGCAAAGGCTCTCCCTTAGCATTGGTAACTTTCCCCTTAACAATCCGGTCCACCGCCTCCTCAGCAGGTTCTTTTGGGGGTACTTCCCGGAACATTCTTTTCCGGTACAACATAATCGTTCTATCCTCAATCTTGTAATCCAGCGGTTGGTTTTTCAGCATTATATCCAAAAAATCCCGGAGGGGCATATCATATGCGGAAAGGTTAACAGGTGTCGTGCCGTTGAGGTCGGAGCGGTTGTAAAAAACAACATACCCGGTTTGCTTCTTGATAGCGGTGAAAACTTTTTTCAGTTCCACATTCTTACCCGAAAGGGTAACGGTTTGAGAGACGCCGCCGGCATAAACATTTAGAAAAGCAGCAGTTAATAAGAGAATCGTTAGTTTCATCACTAACAGGATTTTGGTAAGATTACTATTTCTCCACCACGGAATATAGCAACCATAAACAAATTTTTGCATAAATTGCACTCGTTTAGTTGTAAAAGAATTCGTTTGAACTACGGTTTTTGGACCAACTAAATACGCCGTTAGGCGATGCCGGAAGTGCTTCGAACCACCTCCGGTTTTTTATTGG
>CAZFGP010000226.1:0-2835 GCA_964518685.1 uncultured Terrimonas sp. | reverse complement strand
CCTTCTTCGATCCGGAAATGAACACCGGCCCGCTCAAGACCTCCCAAAACCCCCGACAGGCTAACATTCCGGCTCATTTCACCACCAAATATTATTGGCGGTACACCCTGGGCATACACTACATCAAGATCATACCACCTTGAAAGCTGCCGCATTACCTCCTCTAAGGAAACATTTTCAAAATTGAATAATCCGTTTTTCCATGCCATCACCTGATCTATATTTACGGCATCATTCAGCATTATATTTTTATCATCAATTATCTCAGCTTGTTGTCCGGGTTTTAAAACCATATACTCTGCGACTTTTCCCTTACCCAAAATTGAAGTCTGTATGCTCCCTTCCAATAATGTGGTTTTTATTCTTTGTTCCTCCGCATAAGAATTGACGTTAAAATGGGTGCCTAAAACCCTCACTTCAACTCTGTTATTGATGTCAACATAAAACGGCATGTCTTTCATTTTAGCCACCTCAAAATAGGCTTCGCCGGAAACCTTCACCCGGCGGGCATTCCCGGTAAAAGTGGCAGGATACCTGATGGAGCTTGCCGCATTCAGCCAAACTTTTGAGCCATCCGGCAATACCAGTTGAAACTGCCTGCCTTTAGGGGTTGTCATCGTATTGAACAACATTTCTCCCGCGGTTTTCTTCCCTGCGTCATATACCAACCGGCCATTCTTTAATTCCACTTTGGTTCCAAGCTGGGTTGCCACCACGCCATCGGCAAGACTATCTAACACCACTTCCCTGCCATCCGCCAGTTTTAATACAGCACCGTTTTTCCCCGGAGGAACATCTATAGGATGTTGAACTGAGGCAACAGGTTCTTTTTCATCAGAATCATGATTAGCTAAAATCCACCATGAAATCGCTCCTGTCAATATTAAAAATATCACTGCTGCCGCCCGCATCCAGTTTCTTACGAAGTTATTTTTAGTCTCCAACATCGGATACCCCTTGAAATGATTGCCATCCTTCAACATTTTGATTTGCTGCATTATTCTTGCGTTAATGGCAGTTCTTTCTTCGTCCTGTTCCTCAAATAAATAGGTATCGTTCATAAAGGTTAACAAAAGTTCTTCGTCAAGATAGGCCAGACTTTCGGGATCATCAAGCGCATCCTTTAATTCTTTCCATCCTTCGCGCGACAGTGATCCGGCTGTATAACCCTCAACCAGTCTGGTGAATTTCGATTTATCCATATATGTGTTTCCTGTAAATAAAGACTTTAATATAATAAGACGCAATTAAAGTAGCAGGGGATAGGTTTGAAGTCAAGTTTATTTGCGGATCACAAAAAACGAAGCAGCAATAAAAGGAATACCACGCCGTAATCAGCTCCTTTCAAAAATACACGAAGAAAGTTGAGGGCTGCCGCCATGTGGAACTTAACGGTACTCTTGCTGATCTTCATTTGGGCGGCTATTTCTTCCTGGCTTAGCCCTGCATTCCTGCTGAGGGTGAAAACCATCTGTTGCTTCGGAGGCATTTTCGCTATCGCTCGGGAGATATATTTTTCGAGTTCCTTAGCTTCAAGGGTATTGTCGGGGCGGGCAACCTCGTGCAGGATATCTTCATCCTGCAGGCTTAGCCGATCGGCAACTCGTTTACGTATTGCCGACACCAGGTAATTGCGGCTAATGATAAAAAGATAAGCGGGAAAATCCTGCACTTCAGACAGCCTTTCCCTTTGTATCCATATCTTGATAAAAATATCCTGCACCATTTCAATCGCTTCATCGTACACTTTTACATAGGTGAGCGCATGAGAAAATACCCGTCCACGATACTGATCAAGCAATAATGCGAATGCCTGTTCATCTCCTGCAGCTATCTTAACCAGAAGCGCCCGATCGGTATGCATTTTCTCTCTGCCCAAGAAAAATTGATATCAACAAAAATAAACAATTTACGAATAGACGGAGATACACAACACCCAAAGTTCGCCTCTTCAATAAGAGTGACGAAGTATTACCCTTCCAGTTATCCACAGTTATTCACAGCTATCCACACTATATACAGGCGCCAACTCATTTTCTTTTGCTAAAAACTTATACAACTAACTGATTTACAATGATTATAAAAATATTTTTTCTGTGGATAAAATAATTGAATCAAAATCTGCGTTAAAGGTGGGAAAATGTGTTATTTTGTGGGAATAAATGGGAAACGAGTTTAACTCTTTATAAATGATACGGTTTTTAGGGGAATATGAAGCTACTCTGGACGCAAAAGGTCGGTTTCTCCTTCCAACAGGATTTAAAAGGCAAATCCCGGAAGGGGAAACCGGTAGCTTCTTTATTAACAGGGGGTTCGAACGTTGTCTTACCCTGTACCCCATGAAAAACTGGGAACCGATTTTTGAGGACATAGGTCGAAAAAGTGATTTTGATCCAAAAGTACGGGAATTCCGTCGCTACTTTTTAAATGGGATTACTGTTGAATTGGATAGTGCAGGAAGATTATTGCTGCCAAAAAACCTGATGGAATATGCGGGATTAGAAAAAGATATTGTGTTGGTTTCCGCATTTGATAAAATTGAGATTTGGGATAAGAGTAAGTATCAGCAGTTCTTTGACACTTTTTCACCCGAAGCATTCAGTCAGTTGGCTCAGGAGGTAATGGCAGAAAAAGGTGCGCAATAATATTTAACACTCAGAGAAGGTGAAAAGCAAGAGGAGAAAGAAAATCTCTAAACGGGCTTTTCACTTTTAATTTAACCGTGATGGATCATCCATACCATATTCCTGTTTTAGCTGAAGAATTGATTAAAGCTTTACAGGTTAAACCGGACGGTATTTATGCGGATTGCACCTTTGGCGGAGGCGGTCACAG
>CAZFGP010000225.1:0-5423 GCA_964518685.1 uncultured Terrimonas sp. | reverse complement strand
GAAGAAACAAAAAATAACGAATACGATTGATTTGAATACCGGAAAAGACTGTTTCTGGATGATTAACATAAAAGAGGGCTTGATTGGGGTTTTTTGCGATAATCAGTATTGTGAGATTAACGTTGACGATGGCTCCCGAACTGAACTTTGTACATTACCGGGAAATGACGCCATGGCTACTGTTTCTCCTGCCGGAGAAGTATATTTTTCAATAAGATCAAAATTGTATTTGCTAAAAAGAAACAAGTAAAGAAATTGCGGAGAAGAGGACTTTTTTGAGATGACATGAAATCCGGGAAAGATTTGATGTACCCCACCTTACAATAAGAAATGCTGAAGATTAAACCGGTATTTTCGAGGCTATATTTTTTCATAATATTATCTTAACTTTATAGGTCAACTACCAAATTGTCTAATTGCAACTACCAACTACATATAAAGAAAACGAATTGCTGCAACGAATAGCTCATGGAGATGAGTCGGCATTCCGGTTGTTGTTTAATGAACACTGGCAAAACATCTATGGGGTGGCTTTTATGCTGACTAAATCCGTACCACTGGCAGAAGATATGGTGCAGGAAATTTTCATGAAATTATGGATAAAAAGAGAGGAGTTGGCGAAAGTAGAAAACTTACGTAGCTATTTATTCATAATAGCACGAAATCATATTTTTAACGAGTTAAGGAAAAGGACGACCGATGTTTCATTTACGCATCATCTCCATGAATATTTTTATGAAACAAAAGAAAGTCCCGAACAAAAGTTATTGCAGAAAGAATCAGAACAAATAATGGACAGGATTATAGAACACCTGCCTCAGCGACAAAGAATAATTTATCAACTTAGCCGTGAAGAAGGTCTTAGTCGCAATGAGATAGCCGGCAGGCTGGGTATAGCGCCCAATACCGTTCGCAATCATCTGGCAAGAGCTTTGGAAATGATACGCCACGAATTGCAGCGGGAGGTAAATGGCGCCATTATATGGATATGTCTGATGGAGATACTTGTTCTTTAAATTCTTACAGTTTTGTGCGGTCAGGCTGCTTTCTTTCGCATCCTGAACGGTTATTATCTCTGCCTGTCTAAAATAGTTACTGACTTATTTTTTATCACGATACGGTAGCCATCCGATTAATACAAATTTATTCGTGGTAATTGGAAGGTGCTGAATAACCGGGGCACCTCATGGATGTGGGATAAAATGCCACGAATACACGAATATTTTGTTGAAATCTGAAAATGCCTGCAGCGATCAGCCATAAAATACAATAATACTATTTTGATATACGAATATGCCACAAGCACATTCGTGCATTCGTGGCATAGAGAAAAATGCGAGGTAGTTAAACAACAGCCTCTAATTGGTGCAATTAGTGGCTAAAAAATATTTTTTCTTCCAACTGGTACAATCTCCATTTTCCTCTGTCTTCATCTCTGTATTACCCTGTGCACGGTAAAAATATTAAATGGAAGATCATTTGCGCATAGAAAATCTTCTGGATGGCTATCTCAACGGAACTCTTTCTGATACTGAGTTAAAGGAGTTCCTGTTGCTGATCAGTAAAGAGGAGCATTATTTAAAATCCGTCATTGAGGAGTGGCTGCAGCAAGAAAGTCTTGCCGGAAATGCCAATACAGAAAGAAGAGAAAGAATTTACAAAAAAATAGCCGAAAGAATGGCAGGGGTTTCCACTTCTGTTGAAGAAGAAAATGGAAAGTTGATGAACATAGCAAAATATGGATGGAAGCGTTTGCTGGTAGCTGCCGGGGTTGTTGGACTTGTATTGAGTAGTATTTGGTTTATGCTTAACCGTAATGTTCATGAGGATAGAAAAGACGGCTTAGCAATCATTAAGACTTCGATAGAGGATGTGATGCCCGGAGGCGACAGAGCAATGCTTACGCTTGCCAATGGAAAACAGATTATTTTAGACAGCGCTCAGGGAAAGATTGTGCAACTGGATAATTTAGAAGTAACCAATAAGGCAGGCAGGCTGGATTATGAGGGGCACAGTAATAAGGTAGAATATCATACCTTATCCACGCCGAGAGGCGGAAAATATAAATTGGTTTTGCCTGACGGGACTGATGTGTGGCTCAATGCCGAATCTTCAATCACCTTTCCCACAGCCTTTACCGGAAAGGGAAGAGAGGTGACCATTACGGGTGAGGCTTACTTTGAAGTGGTGCATAATGCTAAACAGCCTTTTCAGGTTAAGGTAAATGATATGGTGGTAGAAGTATTGGGTACGCATTTTAACATTAATAGTTACAAAGATGAGTCTTCGATAAAAACTACCTTGCTGGAAGGCAGCGTAAAGATCAAAAGAGGTGATGGAAAAACAGTTCTGCTTGCACCCGGGCAGCAGGCTCAGGCAGGAAGGGTAACCGGCGAATCAATTGACGTTACTGCACCAGACACAGAACAGGTAATGGCCTGGAAAAACGGCAGGTTCTATTATAATAATGCCGACCTCAAAACCATCATGCGGCAGATCATGCGGTGGTACAATGTGGAAGTGGAATATAGTGGAAAGGTTCCGGTAAGATACTTTACTGCCGATATATCGAGAGATAATAACCTCTCTGCTATTTTGAAAGTGCTTGAATTAAGCAACATTCATTTCAGACTTGAAGAAAACGCGGCTGACGGGTACACTGAAAAACTAATCGTATCACCGTAATTATTTTAATCAAATAAACCAATTAACTATGACATAAAATATAAAAATAATTACAAGAAGCTGTCTGATATTATTCTGCCACTAATAACACTAATTATTTGATAAATTAATACGAAAGGCTTTCTGACGACAGATTCGTGGAAATTCGTGTAATTAGTGGCTAAAAAAGCCGGATTATGATGGCGATCACAAACCGGCAAACATATAGCTAAACAAACGATCTGGGAACCGTTATTATTTAACTAAAATCAATACAAAACTATGCAATTAATTGCTTTATCGCAAGGCGTTGTTTTTCGCCAGGAAAGCCATCGTCTGCACACCAAAAAAGTATGGCTCGTTATGAGGATGACCCTTATTTTACTTGTTGTTGGCTGCCTGCAGGTATCGGCAAGGAGCTATAGCCAGTCGGTAACACTTTCGGTAAAAAATGCTCCGCTGGAGAAAGTGTTTAAAGAATTGAAAAAGCAAACCGGATATGATTTCTGGTATGAGAGCAAATTGTTAGACAAAGCTAAAAGAGTAGACCTCGAAGTAAAGGATATCTCTTTGACACAGGCTTTAGACAAATGTTTCAAAGACCAGCCTTTTGCCTATAGCATTGTTGATAAAATAATTGTGGTGAAGAGGAAACCCCTGAGTGAGTCGCTGCCTTTAGAGCCAGCCGTAACTGTAATAGAATTTCCTTTGTTAATTGACATTAGTGGTACGGTAACTGATGAAAATGGCCAGCCCTTAGCCGGCGCCACTGTGCTGGTTAAAGGAACCAATACAGGAACAAAGACAGATGCGAACGGTAGTTTTTCTATAAATGCAGAGCCTAATTCTACGTTGATTATCTCTTTTGTAGGCTTTGAATCCACCGAAGTAAGAGTAGATAATCGGACCAACATTCTGGTACGGCTAAAATCTGTTGTATCCATTGCTGATGAGGTGGTGGTGATTGGGTATGGGACGGCGAAGAAAAGTGATGTAACAGGATCAATATCAAGGATCACTATGGACGACAAAGCTACCCAGGGTAACGTGAATCTTTTCCAGGCATTGGTAGGAGCTTCTGCAGGGGTAAATCTTGAAGGAAGAGGCGGTGCTGCCGGCGAGCCAACGCTTTCTGTAAGAGGGCAGACTTCATTGTCTGCATCCGACAGACCTTTGATTGTTCTGAATGGGGTGATCTATAATGGCAGTATATCTAATATCAACGTTAATGACGTGGAGGCAATTGATATACTTAAAGACGCGAGTGCCGCTGCTGTATTTGGTTCAAGGTCGGCTAACGGCGTATTACTCATTACCACAAAAAAAGGCAAATCTCCCAAACCGGTTGTTTCATTCAGCGGGTACACCGGCTTCCAGGATATGACCAATAATCCTATGAGGGTAATGAATGCCGAAGAATTTGCTGTAAGGCTGCTTGACTGGAATTGGGAAAATAAAGTATATGCCTGGTATAAAACCAACCCTACGAGTGCGGCAGGGAGACCCGAAAGACCAGATGTAAACAATCGTGAAACGGTAGCTTCTTATTTTAAGACTTTTGAGGAAAAACAAAATTATCTGGATGGCAATTCGGTTGACTGGGTAAAGGAAGTTTTACGTAAAGGCGCAATGCAAAACTATAATGTAAGCATCCAGGGAAGCGCTAACAGTACTTCTTACTACTTCTCAGGATCTTATTCCGACATGGAAGGAATTCAGTTGAACGACAATTTTAAGAGGATCACGTTACACATGAATTTAGACAGTAAAGTAAATGACTGGCTTACATTTGGGGTAAATACATCGTACAGTTACCGGGATAATTCAGGCATACCTGCAAGCTTGGCCAGCGCAAGAGTAGCAAGTCCTTTGGCCAATAATTATATCGGTAAGCCCAACTATGATATTTATCTTAGCGGTGAATTATTCCAACCTTATCCTCTTGTAAATCTTTACATTGATAATTCAAATATAAGCAATGAGCTCTTTGCAGTAGGTAGCGCTAAAGTAAAGGTACCATGGATACAGGGTTTACAATATGAACTTAATTATTCCCATGTCTACGCTAATACGAATAATAACACATTCAATTCAAACGCTACACCTGCCGGCGTGAATAACCGGGGACTGGCCGTAAAAAACCCATCAGAATCAAGAAACTGGAATATCAATAACATCATAACCTATTCAGGAACTTTTGGAGATCATCAGGTCAATTCCACCCTGCTTTTTAGCCGAGAGCTCAATAAGGGAAATTCTACCACTGCAAGGGCAGAAGGATTTGACAATGAAATTCTTGGTTATAATAACCTGGGACTTGGGGAAGGTCCAACTGCTGCATCTACTGCTTACGAAGAAAACAGTCTTTCTTACATGGCCCGTGTGAATTATAGTTACAAGTCCCGTTATATGGTTACCGGTACTATACGGCGGGATGGTTTTTCCGGCTTTGGTGCTGATGAAAAGTTTGCAAATTTTCCGTCTGCTTCTATAGCATGGGTAGCTTCGGAAGAATCGTTTTTACGAGATAAAGGCTTGTATTTAAAAATAAGGACCTCTTATGGTGTAAATGGAAATCAGGGAATAGGCCGGTATTCAAGCTTGTCGAGAATGACTACTACTCCTTACGTTTATGAATCAACAACTGCTATAGGTCTTTACCCAAGCTCTTTAGGTAATATAGACCTGAGGTGGGAGACAACAGCATCATATAATGTGGGGCTGGACTTTGGTTTTCTCAAAAACAGGATCACCGGTTC
>CAZFGP010000224.1:0-5508 GCA_964518685.1 uncultured Terrimonas sp. | reverse complement strand
GTGACCCCGCAGAGACTCGAACTCTGGGCCCGCTGATTAAGAGTCAGCTGCTCTACCAACTGAGCTACGGAGTCGCTTATTTATTTTCCATTGAGTATCTTCAACTTTTGTTACCCAATAACTAATTTCAGGTATTCCTGGTTATCCTGGCTGCAAATCCGAAAAGGGACGCAAAAATATTAAATTCCCGCTATATTCTGTCTATTTGCATCTGTTTTTCTTTATTAAATTGCAATCCAATATGAAAGGCTCTTCCAACTCAGTGCAATTAATCGAATGCCCCCGTGATGCGATGCAGGGTTGGCATCACTTTATCAGCACCGAAAAAAAAATTGCTTATATCAATTCCTTACTGAAAGTTGGTTTTGACACAATTGATTTTGGGAGTTTTGTATCACCGAAAGCGATCCCGCAGATGACAGACACCCACAAAGTAATTTCAAAATTAAATACAACCGATACCCATACAAAATTATTAGCCATAGTGGCTAATGAAAGAGGCGCCAGAGAAGCCGTTGCCTATAGTACGATTCATTACCTGGGTTTCCCATTCTCCGTTTCAGAAACCTTTCAGCTTCGCAATGTCAACAGCACTATAACAGAATCCCTGCATCGTGTGGAGAACATTCAGCAATTATGTATCTCACATAAAAAACAACTGGTCATTTATCTGTCTATGGGATTCGGCAACCCTTACGGCGACCCCTATAACGAAGACATTGTTTTGAAATGGGGGAAAACCATGCAGGAATTGGGCATTACTATCGTTTCTCTTTCGGATACGGTTGGGGTGGCAACTCCGGAACAGGTTCATATTACCACTGCTCATCTGATTCGGGCACTTCCTGATTTAACCGTAGGAGTACACTTACATTCCAAGCCGGTGCATCGGATACGAAAAATAGAAGCCGCCTTTAAAGCAGGCTGTCGTCGCTTCGATGGAGCTTTGATGGGAATTGGAGGATGCCCGATGGCTGAAGATAGATTAGTGGGCAATATGGATACAGAACAAATGATTCATTACTTTACCGGGTTGGGTTTGTGTAAGCAAATGGATCATGAGGCCTTGCAGCTTAGCGTTAACATGGCAAAAACTATTTTTACCTGATATGACGAATTTCAGATTGGCTTTGGAAATACCTCCCTTTTCTCAAAAACTGAAACTCAGGGACAACCTGTTGTTATCCGGCTCTTGTTTTACAGAGCATATTTCCAGATCATTAGCAGCAAACAAATTCACCGTTTTAGAGAACCCCAGTGGCATACTTTTCAATCCGATGAGCATCGCATCCTCTATCATCTCGTACATTGAAAAAAAAACCTATCAGGAAGAAGACCTGTTTTATTATAACGAATTATGGAGCAGTTGGGATCACCATAGTCGTTTTTCGGACCCTGATAAACAAACTGCATTAAAACAAATCAACGAGTCCATTAATGCGGCACATCTTTTTCTTCAAAAAGCTGACTGGATGATATTAACCTTAGGTTCTGCTTTTGTGTACGAATGGAATAAAACTCCTTCTACCCTACGTCCTGAAAAGACCAGAAATACAAATATTGTTGCTAATTGTCATAAAGTACCGGCAGATCATTTTAGAAAAAGACTGTTAACTTCTGAAGAAGTATTTACAGTCCTTGATAACCTTAGATACAGGTTAATGTTATTCAATCCTAATATAAAAGTAATATTTACCATAAGCCCGGTTCGACACGCAAAAGATGGGTTAATTGAAAACAACAGAAGCAAATCTGTTTTAATACAGACTGTGCACCACATGACAGAGAAGTTTGAAAATTATTTTTACTTTCCTTCCTATGAGTTGGTAGTAGACGATCTGAGAGATTACCGTTTCTACGCGGAAGATATGGTACATCCTAATCATCTCGCTACGCGCTATGTATGGGAAAAGTTTGCATCCTCCTTTATTGACCCCTCTTGTTACCCTCTCATGAAAGAATTAGAGGGGATTAACAAGGCTTTAACGCATCGGCCTTTCAATCCATATTCTAAGGCCCACATGCAATTTCTGAGTACCCACTCAGCTAAAGTGAATGCACTGATGCAGCAATACCCCCATCTGGATTTCACAAAAGAACTTCAATATTTCAGCTCCAATTCAATGTAACCTGAGTAACTTTTTTCCACAAACATTATTTGTAATTTTGCAATTCTGAATATAAGAAATTACATAAAACAGCATTTGATATGGCAACTTTTTCAGAACTGATCAACGGTGACAAACCTGTACTGGTGGATTTTACGGCAACCTGGTGTGGTCCGTGTAAAATGATGGCGCCGATTTTGGAATCTGTGAAGCAAAAGATGGGAGATGCAGTAACTATAATAAAAATTGACGTGGATAAAAATCAACAGGCAGCAGGAGTGTATCAAATACAAGGAGTACCAACGTTGATTCTGTTTCGAAACGGAAAGATTTTATGGCGTCAATCGGGTGTTGTACAGGCTGAACAAATTCAGCAAATTATTAATCAACATCAGATCAACGCATAGTTGTATTATTATTTTTATTGGGAACTCAGCTCAATTACCAGCTTCCGCCTGCGCCTCCGCCGCCAAAACTGCCGCCGCCAAAACCGCCGAATCCACCACCGGAAGAGCCACCACCGCCCCAGCCCCCACCTCTGTTGCTGCCACCGCCGGGAAACCAAAAAACAGGTGGAATACCTGTATCGCGGTAACCTCTCCTGCTCATAAAGGATCCCCCTCCTCCACCTCCGCCAATTTTTGCTATAATAAAAACAATAATAATGATGACTATTAAAACCACAACCAAGGGGATGCCCTTTTTATCACCTCTGTTTCCATAGCCTTCCGGAGGTTGATATTCCCCTGCTGCCGCCTGCATAATTGCTGAAGTACCGGCATCAATCCCTCTATAATAATCGTTCCCTCTGAAATTAGGAAGAATTTCATTTTCAATAATTTGTTTGCAGGTGATATCGGGCAAAGCACCTTCCAGTCCATATCCCGGGGCTATAAATACTTTTCTATCGTCTTTGGCAATTAAAAAAACCACCCCATTATTAAATTCCTTATTACCTACTCCCCATTTACGTCCCAATGCAGTAGCAAATTCATACGGCTCATAATCGTTCAATGATTTTACAATTACTACCACAATTTGATTGGAAGTAGTATCATCATATCCAACAAGTTTCTGTTCCAGGCTTTCCCGTTGCAGTTCAGTAAGCGTTCCGGTATAATCATTCACCAACCGGGGAGGATTAGGCGCAGCAGGAAGCACTTTTTCTATCTGTGCGGATGCAGACAAAAAAAGGAATGAGAGTATAATAAATAAGTATTTCTTCATTTGAGTATTCGTATTCCGCATCTACCCGCCAAATACAATTTCATCGGGTAATTCATTTTTATCAGTATCCGCAGAATAGGGGAAATGTTCGGCAAGTGCCAGACCTACTTCTTTCACAATCCGGATAATTCCTTTTGCATAATGGCTGGCATTAAACGCAAATAAAATCTGGCTGATTTTCTCCTTCCAAAACGCTATACCCACTCTTTGATGAATACCTTCATCTCCATAAATAGCTAACTGGTGGTCTTTTACAGCAATATACAAAATGACACCATTTCTTAATTTCGTTTTATCCATATTCAACCCATAAAACAATTCCACTGCTCTGTTAACAGGATCCAAAAAACGACAGCGGCTCTCAATATATACGCGTATTTCACCACTGGTAAGCTGTTCAGCATCTCTAATAGCGGCGACAATTTCTTCGTTTTCCTCTTTGGAAAAGAGACGTTGAGTTCTGAATGAAAAAAGTCTCATGACTCTTCAGGCAATTTAAAATTTTACTTCCGGCGCTGTTTCTGCTCCGGGATCTGAGGCAAAGAAGCCTTTTTCTCTAAACCCAAACAAACCGGCATATAAAACATTAGGGAAGGACTTTACAACGGTATTATAATCTTGCACTGCAGCGTTAAAATCGTTGCGGGAGACCTTAATCCTGTTTTCAGTACCTTCCAATTGGGATTGCAGATTAAGATAGTTTTGATTGGCTTTTAATTCCGGATACCGTTCCACCGTAACCAGCAACCGGCTTAGAGCGCCACTCACCTCCCCCTGTGCCTGCTGAAACTGGGCCAGCTTTTCGGGAGTCAAATCATCCGCATTAATATTTACTTTAGTAGCATTAGCACGGGCTTCAATTACTTTGGTCAGCGTTTCCTGCTCAAAATTTGCGGCACCTTTCACTGTATTTACCAGATTAGGAATGAGATCGGAACGACGTTGATATTCACTCTGCACATTACCCCATTTCCCTTTTACGTTCTGATCCAACCCTACCATCTTGTTGTACCCTCCGCAACCACACCCGCCAAATAATAATACGATTCCGACTATTACAACAATGAGAAGACTTTTTGATTTCATGCTTTACGATTTTGAACTGTAAAAATATATATCAAAATATCAAAACCAATATTTTTTACTTAACACTTTGAAAAAAATCTCCGGCTATGAGATTGATATCTTCTTTACTCAAGGGTCCCTTTCCTGAGGCGATAACAATTCTGTATCGAAAGGCAACTGACTGCCCTTGTTTCAGGGCGAAATTGAGCGTTTCTTTCCCCTTACTAAAAACTCTTTGCCCCAGCGGATTCGCAGCGAACAAGCCATAACCCCGTGCATGCCAGTAAGTTGGATATCCGGGATTTCGGGGATGGTCTATAATAACAATGCTGGTGGTATCATCTCCCTGGCGCCCGTACAACATGCACCATTGAGCACGGGTAGACCAAACGGCATCCCCTTCCACTCCCTCGCTGGTGATATAATTACCCGACGGCGCATTATCTTTATTTCCTTCTATTACCGTTATATTTCCTTTATCATCCTTAAACTCTTTTTTTTCTTTTGAAGGCATTTCCAATTCATGCGCTACTCTTAGCCCCAGCATTCCATCCTTTACGTCAGGCATACTCACGTCCTGCAAGGCAGTAAGCGTGGTAATCCGGTCAATTATTCTCTTCTCCTCATCAGCTTTGAACAAATAAGTAGTATTTTCCTCCATCAATACCTGACCTTTTTGATTTTCCCAGGCAGCCTTCATCCTAATTTCTCCACCTTTCTTTCCACCTTTGGCTTTCAGGATCTTTTGCGCTTTTATCCACCCATATCGCGATTTTCTGTCTTCAGGAATAGCATAAGAATTATTCCAGAAATCAAGTCCATTAACCCGTTCATAATTCAACCATAATCCAGTGTGATGCGGATGATCAGTAGGTTCACCAGGTCGGGTAGCAAAAGGGAACCCACGGGTAATAATTTGTCCGTCCGGCGCATAAATAGGATACAAAAAAGGTTTTTCCAGTGTATCGGTATAAATTAAATCTGTAAAGGGTTTGCCATCTGCTGTAATCAATATCTTTTTTGCGCTTTCCACAGGGGTGATTTCAATGGAATAAGGCTGAAGTTTAGCCTTATTCTGACCATACATTGTAACAGCAAAAAAATAAAA
>CAZFGP010000223.1:0-5593 GCA_964518685.1 uncultured Terrimonas sp. | reverse complement strand
AATTTATTTAGTGAAAATGCAATTTAACATAATATTCGTTAAAGAGATGGTGAATTTGATGAATTGAAGAGATTTTATCAAAAAGATTGTAATTTCAATGAAATTTTTCTGTTAGTTGTATAACGAAGATAGAAAGTTGCTTTTTTAATTGAAAAACATGCTAACCCATCTAATAGAGGTCCAGGTTGATTTTAGGGAGATTCCTTCCGGTATACCTGAATTACTCAGGAAAATTTCTGATGCTGTAGTCTCAATATCCAATTTGCCATCGGGAGATTATATTATTAATGAAGCAATAGGGGTGGAAAGAAAGTCGCAGGAGGACTTTATACAGAGCTTAGTTTCCGGACGGTTGTTTGCACAAATAGCCCGTTTAAAGAGATGTTTTCCCCGACCTCTCTTAATCATAGAAGGCGGTCCTTATTATACCTCACACAAGGTTCATGACCAGGCTATTAGGGGAGCCTTAATTTCAATAACTGTTGCCTGGCAAATGCCGGTTATGTTTTCAAGAAACCAGCAGGAGACTGCCGAAATGCTTATAATGATTGGAAGACAGGAAATAGCGAGTTCATTTCCGTCAGCAATAAAAGGAATACGACAGCGCAGAAAGTCTGGCAAACATTTGAGCTTTTTGCAGTCATTACCGGGCATCGGGCCGCAATTATCTGCTCGTCTACTGGAAAGAATGGGGAGCCTGAAGGCAGTGATTAATGCCACTCCAAAAGAGTTAATGCAGACAGCGGGGATAGGTAGGCATAAGGCCCGGCAATTTGTAGAATTTGTAAATGCCTGTTTTTCTGAATTACGATAGTTTCTTCCTGACCAGGGACTTTGACGTTTATTTCAATTATAATTCCGGATTCAAAAAAAATCATAACTATAAATATAAATATTTATATTGTGATAGGTATCCGGTTAATTTTTGTTGGATGAGATAAACATAAAGAGATAGTTTTTGTCTGGATTTATTTATGTGTTTTTGTAGGTTAAAAGTTGAAATAAATTCCTTTCCCATTTCTGTAATTTGGAAGTTAACGTTAAATATTGATAATAATGAATCGAAGAGAAGTTATCAGGGGATTGGCGTCACTGCCCATTGCAGGCAGTATTATTGGTAAACCCCTTAATGTAAATGGAATGTATAACAACACCGAACTTTTGGATCTTTGGCAGAAAGAAGCAAAGGATGCATTTATGAGTTTTGGTTTGCAACATTCACCAACCCGTGAGAATGGAATTTTAGCAGATACTGCGTTTAAGATTCCTTCAGTCTTATATGAAGGGATTGGTAATGATAAAAGTGGTTTTAATTTTTCTTCGCAGGATAACTTTGAGATATTCCGGGGATTGGGTGTGGAGCCTTTAATAAATTGTATGGGCACTTTCACTATTATCGGCGGGTCATTAGAGCGACCTGCAGTTCGTGAGGCTATGGAAAAAGGCGCTCATGCTTTTGTACAGTATGATGAATTAGCGGAAGGGATAGGAAAGCGGTTAGCCGAACTTACTGGCGCCGAATGGGGCATGGTTTCCTCAGGGTGCGCAGCCTGTATGAAGCAGGCAACATTGGCCTGTGTGGCAGGCGGGAATCCCGAGAAATTGATAAGGATTCCATACCTGACAGGTATTGATAAAACGGAAGTGATTATCCCCCGCCATTCCCGTAATACCTATGATCATGCCATACGGAATGTAGGGGTAACTATCATTAATGTGGATTCGCCGGAGGAGTTAGAGCAGGCTATTAATAAACGTACGGCTATGATTTATATAACAACGGGCCGCGCCTCTGCAACCGGACAACCACTATCGCTCGAAAACATTGTTCGGATAGCTAAGCCACATCAGGTACCGGTGTTGGTGGATGCTGCTGCAGAAGACTTAACGATCCCGATTGTTCATTTACAAAGGGGAGCAGACCTCGTGACTTACAGTGGTGGAAAAGCTTTTTGTGGGCCACAATGTTCGGGATTGTTGTTTGGCAGAAAAGACTTAGTACAGGCAGCCTGGTATTCAGCAGCTCCTCATCATGGCCCCGGAAGAGATAATAAGGTAGGCAGAGAAGAAATGCTTGGTGCACTGGCCGCAGTAGAAGCATGGATAAAATTTGACCATAAAGGACAGTGGAATAAGTGGCTTTCCTATTTGGATACGGTGTCAAAAAGCGTTTCACGTGTTGAAGGAATTAAAACAGAAGTCAGAAATCCCTCAGATTTGAATAATAATAGTCCGGCGCTGTTGATAAGTTGGGATACGAACAAACTAAATATTTCCGGAGAGGAGGTGGCGGAGGAAGTAGGCAGAAATAAACCCAGAATTGCGCTTTCCTACAGAGATAATAACGAGAACCAGCTGTCTCAGATTCAAATAACATCAGGACAGATGCAGCCGGGAGAAGATAAGACGGTAGCAGAAAGATTATTTGGATTACTTTCAAAGAAAAGAGCAGCAAGACCCGGCTTAAAACCGGCGGGTGGAAATTTGAGTGGCAGATGGAAAGTAGTAATAGAGTATTATGGCAGCCAGGGAAATTATACCTGGTTTATTGAACAAAAAGGCAATTGGCTGCAGGGGGTTAATCGGGGTGATCTGTCTTCATCGGATTTGGCAGGAATGATAGATGGGGATGACCTGAAGATAAGATGCAGACCAGGGGGTGTGGGAGACAGTCAGATATCTTTCACTTTTACAGGGAGACTTGTAAATGATACAATAACCGGTTCGGTTTATTTAGTAGAATATGGTACTGCAAAATTTAAAGCAGAAAGGATGGGTGGGGAATTTAAAAAGGATAAGATAACTGTTCCCGGAGGTCCTCCTCTGGCTACATAGGGATCTGATTTAATCAGGTACTATAAAAATGATTGTTGCAATCAATCCTTCTACCCGGGAAAGGCAACTATCTCCTTCTAAAACGAAAATTATAATCCTGAAAATGCAAAAAAATAGATTTGCTCCTTTTGTTTTGGTTTTTTTTATTCTTACTGCAATTTCCTTTTATTCCCATGCTCAGGAAATTGATCTGTTACTAAAAGGAGGGCATGTTATAGATCCCAAAAACGGAATAGACGGGAAAAAAGATGTTGCCATAAAAGATGGAAAGATATTCGCTGTTTCAGATAACATTTCATCCGGGAATGCAAAAAAGGTGATTGATGCTAAAGGACTGTATGTTACTCCCGGGATTATTGATATGCATGCGCATGTTTATTATGGTCACGAGCCCGGTTCCTGGCTTGCAAATGGTTCCTCTGCCGTGCAGGTGGATGCATTTTCATTCAGGTCGGGTGTTACCACGGTAGTGGACGCGGGATCATCCGGATGGAGAAATTTCCGACATTTTAAGGAAGAGATAATTGATAAGGTACAAACCAGGGTATTGGCTTTTTTGAATATTCAGGGAGGAGGGATGTATAGCCCTTATGACGAACAGAATGAGATGGACATGAATCCTAAGATGACCGCCCTGATGATAAAAAATATGTTTCCTGATATTTTGGTGGGTATAAAATCTCCGCACTTCTGGGGCACTTTTACTCAGGTAGATAAGGCAGAAGAAGCAGGGCGGGAGGCCAA
This sequence comes from uncultured Terrimonas sp., assembly GCA_964518685.1. Lineage (GTDB taxonomy): Bacteria > Bacteroidota > Bacteroidia > Chitinophagales > Chitinophagaceae > Agriterribacter. The sequence continues at coordinate 2,014 of CAZFGP010000223.1, read as the reverse complement.
TGTACCGGTAATGGTGGACTTTGGATCTCATTATCCACCCAATTCGATTAAAGATTTATTTTTCAAACATTTTCGGCCGGGAGATATCTTCACGCATACTTTTTCACAACTCCCTCAGGAGCCGGGGAAAGCAACCAGAGAATCTATTGTGGATGAGGCTTCAGGAATTCTTAAGCCTTTTGTTTTAGAAGCACAGGAAAGAGGAATCATTTTTGACGTTGGACATGGGGCAGGAGCTTTTTCATGGACACAGGCAGTTCCGGCATATCAACAGGGTTTTAAACCCAATACCATTAGCACTGATCTATATGCTTTCAGTATGAATGCCGGAATGAAGGATATGTCCAATGTAATGTCTAAGTTTTTGACCCTCGGCATGCCACTGAAAGAAGTCATTCTGCGTTCTACCTGGAATCCGGCGCAGGTGATTAAACATCCTGAATTAGGAAACCTGAGCATTGGAAATGTGGCAGATGTAACCGTATTTAATATGATGGAAGGAGATTTTGGCTTTACCGACGTTCGAAAACTTAAGTTAAGAGGGCACAAAAAACTGGTGGCAGAATTAACTATTTTAAAAGGCAATATTATGTGGGACCTGAACGGGATAAGTGTTCCTGAATATGTGAAACCTTCTTCCTATAAATAACAATTTTTGAAAAATGATGACTTATTTCTCCGGAAAGAGAAGAAAGTTGGATAAGATATTATCTGTAAACAATCCTGCTTTAATATGGATGTCGTTTATCCTTCTGATGGTTTGCCCCAATCTCATTCAGGCGCAGAGTTATGACCTGCTCATAAAGAATGGGCATATTATTGACCCGGGCAATAATATAGATGGATTGTTGGATATAGCAGTGGTAAATGGTAAGATAGCGAAGATAGGACCGAAGATCAGTGAAAAGAGTTCAAAGAAGGTAGTGGATGCAAAAGGGATGTATGTTGTTCCGGGAATGATAGATATTCATACCCACGTGTTTGTGGGAGCAGATCCGGGTACTTTTGCTGATGGGAGTTTAAGCGTTTCTCCGGACGACTTTACCTTAAGATCGGGCGTTACCACAGTAGTGGATGCAGGTACCGCTGGGTGGAGGAATTTTCCGGTATTTAAAAGTCAGGTCATAGATCATTCAAAGACCAGAATTTTAGCCTTCATCAATATTTTCGGCTCAGGGATGATAGGTTCTCCACAGGAACAGGATACATTGAACATCAGTGAACAGATGACTTATGAAATATTGCAGAAGTATAAGGACATTATAGTAGGAACCTGTATCGGACATTACAAATATCCTTCCTGGATGCCATTCGAAGCAGCGGAGAGCGTGGCAAAGAAAGCAGATCTTCCGCTTCTTGTTGAGTGTCATCTGCCGGAACTTTCACTAAAGCAGCAATTGGAACGGATGAGAGCAGGAGATATCATGACTCATGCCTATGAAGAAATTAGTGAGCGGGATCATTTTGTTGGTCCGGATGGTAAAGTCCGCTCTGAGGTGATGGAAGCCAAAAAAAGAGGTATTCTATTTGATCTGGGGCATGGTGGTGCAGGGTTTTGGTTCAGCCAGGCAATACCTGCAATGAAGCAGGGATTGGTGATTCATTCGTTTGGAACAGATTTACATCGGTTTAGCATAAATGCAGGAATGAAAGATTTTATGAATGTCACCTCAAAGTTTTTGGCATTGGGAATGAGTTTGAATGAGGTAGTGAGAAGAGCTACCTGGTTTCCGGCCCAATCTATAAAACGCCCGGATTTAGGAAGTCTAAGTGTAGGAAATACGGCAGATATAACGGTATTTAGTATTAGAGCGGGTGATTTTGGTTTTGTGGATGCAGGTGGAAATCGTATTAAGGGAGACAGGAAAATGCAGGCAGAACTAACCCTTCGGGCAGGTAATATTGTCTGGGATTTGAACGGGATTTCCGCAAAGGAATTTAAATATTAAGTTTCATTTTTACCCTGATATACTTCTTATTAAAGAATCTCCTATTGTAAAGAAGAAAATGCAAG
>CAZFGP010000222.1:0-5635 GCA_964518685.1 uncultured Terrimonas sp. | reverse complement strand
CAGGACTATTAAAAAATGGTCTTGCTTTTTTTGTGCATGTGCCTGAGTGGTCAGGCATTGGGCAATGATTTTTTCGGATAGAGCGTCCCGCCGGTGGCGGGAAGGTCACCGGTTCTCCCGATGTCTATCGGGACGGTAACCTCCACATTAAGAAAGCAGGGCTATTAAGGATATGGTCTTGCTTTTTTTGTGCATGTGCCTGAGTGGTCAGGCATTGGGCGATGATTTTTCGGATAGAGCGTCCCGCCGGTGGCGGGAAGGTCACCGGTTCTCCCGATGGCTATCGGGACGGTAACCTCCACATTAAGAAAGCAGGACTATTAAAAAATTGGTCCTGCTTTTTTTACATGTGCCTGAATGGTCAGGCAGCAGGCGATGATTTTTTCTGGCTAGGGCGTCCCGCCCTGGGCGGGAAGATCACCGGCTCTCCCGATGGCTATCGGGAGGGTAACCTCCACAGTAAAAGACAGGATCATGGATTTGATCTTGTCTTTTTTTTATAGAATTTATTCATTTATTTATAAAAAGGGTTCTAATCTTTTTATAAAAGAGTTTTTTGCCTATATTGTGCGCTTTGATATTTTTTTAACAATAACTAGCTGAAACCATGAAGTCAATTAAGCTCCTATTATTATTGAGTTTCTCCTCTGTTTGTTACAGCGGATATTTTAAAGGGTTGGGTAAACCTAAACACTGCCCGGTTTTAAGAATTGCAATTATTTTCCTTCTTTTTTTTATTAGCGGAATAGGAGTAAGAGCAGAGGCTGCTTTTGATTTAAATGGCAAGAGCGAAAAGGATCTAAATGCCGATTTTAAGAAAAGCTTCTACCTATATAGTGACACCGCCATCAAGGTGAGTGGTGTTGTGCTTGATGAAAATGACACCCCTTTACAAGGTGCCTCAGTGCAGGCTAAAGGCGTAGCCAGCGGGGTTTCTACAGATGCGAATGGCGCTTTTTCAATTCAGCTTCCGTCTAATGCAGCAAGAGCCCTTACGGTTTCATTCATTGGTATGGAAACGCAAGAGGTGCGCGTGACCGGACAGGGGAACCTGGTTATCCGCCTGCAACCTGTGGTGACAATGCAGGATGAAGTGGTAGTGATAGGTTATGGAAATACCCGGAGGCAAAACCTCCTGGGTGCAGTGTCCACAATTAAAGTGAATGAAAGTTTCAAAGGCCGCCCTGCATCGCTGACCAACATGCTGGAAGGACAGATTCCCGGAGTAGCTGTTACTCAAAGTGGTGATCCTACTTCCACCGGAAGTGTAACTATCAGAGGTAAGGGAAATAGAAACGGAGACGCAGTTTTAGTAGTGGTAGACGGAGTTCCGGGTGCACCTTATAATCCTGCCGATGTAGAAAGTATTACAGTATTAAAAGACGCTTCTTCTGCCGCTATTTATGGGGCATTTGCGGGATCAGGCGGAGTAATAATTGTTACTACCAAACAGGCAAAATCCGGAAAACTGTCTGTGGAAGCCAATGTATGGCAAGGCGCTCAGCAGGCCTGGCGTACGCCTAAGGTACTTACTGCAGAGCAGTTTAATAAGGTTTGGAAGGATGCCTCAGATGCTGCCGGAAGACCTGTGCCGAATACCTACAACCCTGCTGTTTTCCCTTATGGAAATGTTACACGGACAGACTGGGTTCAGGAGATTTTCAGGTCGGGTAAGATGCAGCATTATGATGTTACGCTACGAGGTGGCTCAGAAAAGATTAAGGCGCTCGGGTCAGTAAGCTATGACGATGTTGAGGGGACTTTATTAAATACCTATAACAAGAAATTAACCACCCGGTTGAATGTTAATTTTTCACTTGCAAAATGGATCGAGGTTGGAGAACATATATTATTTGAATCAGGAAGAGGACAAAGTGCAATAGGAGATGGACACACGGGTACTATTTGGGGAGCAATGGCTTACCCCCGTTTTAATGATTTATATGAAATAGATGATGATGGAAATAAATTGTACAGTGGAACAGTGCCACGTTGGGCGCTTGCCGAGGGATTTAGTGTTGAAGCAGATCTGAGAAATCCAGTAGCAATGCTGGAAAAAGTACATCAGTATAATCCACAAAATAAAATCTTCTCAAAAACTTCCCTTCAATTAAAACCATTTTCCGGGCTAACATTTCGCTCAGAGTTTTCGGCTGATGCCGGAAATTTCAGAAATGAATCCTTCCAGCAGCGGTTTCTGGAGCCGGGGAGGACCATTGACCAGAATTATCGGAATATTTCCAATACCCTGGCAACAGGTTGGAATTGGGATAATATTTTATCATATAGTAAAGTGCTTAATGGAGTTCATGACGTTTCGGGGCTGGCCGGATACATTATGAATAAACGTAACTCCAGATCAAACTCTGCTGAAATAAGGAATTATGATTTTGAAGATCAGCATTATACTATTTTTAATAACGGTACCGATTGGTCTATTCGTCCTTCTGAAGATATATGGGAAGAAACGGTGGTTTCGGTTTTAGGCCGGGTTTCGTATTCTTATGATGATCGTTATTTCATTTCAGGTAGCGTTCGTCGTGATGCTTCCTCAAAACTAAGTCCTGATAATAATTCAGACGTTTTTCCGGCGGTATCCGCATCCTGGAAAATCTCATCAGAAAACTTTATGAGTTCTGTTGAAAATGTAAATCTTTTAAAAATTCGTGCAAGTTGGGGGCAGGTAGGTAATCTGGCTTCCGTGAGACGGTTTATTTATGCACCTCCGTATCAGGTAACCCAATGGCCATTGTTTCTCGGCCCCACAGGTGAAGTACAGGCTTTTGGCATTTATCAGCCTACAATCCCTAATCCTAATTTAAGATGGGAAAGAACAGAACAAACCAATATAGGTATTGATGCAAGTATCTTCAAAAACTCCCTGAATGTTTCAATAGACTACTTTATAAAGAAAACCCGCGACCTTATTGAGCAAATGCCTATGCCCTCTGTTGCAGGCGTGGCCTCACCACCGGAATTTAATGTTGGTCAGGTGGAAAATAAAGGATGGGAGTTCAGTTTGGATTATAGTAAAAAATTCGGTGAAGTGGAATTGAGAGCCGGAGGGAATTTAGGAACTTTTAAAAACAGGGTGATCAGTATTGGGAAAACAGGATTTATTGCCCATGGTGAGGGTGTGAATTCAATGAATCCTTTGCAATCAACAGCAGGTCAGCCCTGGCATTCCTTTTACCTGATTCCAACTGAGGGGATATTCCGTAGCCAAAAGGAAGTGGACGACTATATCTGGACTGATCCTGTTTCGGGGACTACGCGAAAAATTCAACCCAATGCCAGACCCGGCGACCTGAAATATGGTGATTCAAATAATGATGGTTTAATTAATGACGGAGACCGGGAGTATATGGGTTCTTATGATGTACCCGATTTTTCTTATGGTTTTAATTTTGGGGCTAACTGGAAAGGGTTTAGTTTGTCTTTATTCTTACAGGGAGTTTCCGGAGTAAAAGTATTCAACGGTATCAAAGCCATGAGTTATACCGGCTCTAAGGGCTGGAATATGAGCACTGATGTATTAAATTCATATAATTATAATCCCAATTCAGATATTCCTAATCTTGCTGTTGTACAGGATCCTAATGGAAACTTTTCAAAAGTATCAGATTATTTCCTGGATAGAGCAGATTATCTGCGTGTCAAGAATATACATTTATCTTATACGCTACCAGCAAGCTGGTTATCAAAAGTTTCCTTTTTGGGTAATAGTATAGTCCGGATATATGTAAATGGCGAAAATCTGGTTACCGTTACCAAATATTCCGGTTTTGATCCGGAGGTGGGTAATCTGGGAATAGACGGAGGACGATTTCCTGTTTCAAAAATGTTTAGTGCAGGATTTAATATATCATTTTAAGAGAACGTAAGAAAGATCTGAAAATTCTAAAAGAAATTCAAATGAAAACGCGAATAATAATATTAGCTTTATTGATATCCACAATGGGCTTTGGTTCCTGTAAGAAATTCCTCGAGTTGCAGCCTTATGGACAACCTGCTGAATTGAGCAACCTTTCTGATGGTCAGGCGATGCAGGCAGTATATGCACTGTTTTTTTGGGAATACCGGGAAGGTACAACCGGACGTGGATTTATGTGGTATGAAAACTGCAGCGATAATTTTGTTACCGGGAGAACTCAGGCAGAAGCTCAAAATATTAAGAATTTTGTAGATAATGGTTCTCATGGCAGAGATGCCAGAGATAATTGGCCAAGGATGTACGAAACGATCAATTATGCCAATAATCTCATTCGTGCCGCTCCTTCAGCCACGAAGCTATCGGAGAGAGTTCGTAATATGGTGTTAGGACATGCTTATTTTATGCGTGCATTTTCCTATTTGTGGCTGGCTCCCTGGTATGGGGATAATGGTCCCAATGGTGGAATTCCAATTGTTACCGAAGAAACGCCTATTGATGAGATGGACGTTTTGCGACCAGCGTCTGTATTGGAGAATTACAATATGATTATTACTGATCTTCAAAAAGCTTCAGACCTGTTACCGTGGTTTAATGAAATTCCTCAAAATGAATTGGGTTTGATGCACAAAACTGCAGCCTGGTCGTTGATGGCACGTGCCGCCTTATATGCCGCACAGTATGATGCCTCCTATTATGATAAGGTGATTGAATATACCGACCGGGTGATAAATTCCGGAAAGCACAGTCTTGTGCCTACCTATAAAGGTGTATTTGAAATAGAAAACAACTGGAGTCCGGAATATATTATGAGTATAACCAGTACAGAGATAGACGGATGCAAGTTGCCTGGAGTGATCTTCCAAAATGGAGGATTTGGAATTTATAACACCTGGGGATATTTTCAACCTACTCTCGAACTGCTGAACGCCTTTGAGCCTAATGATCAGAGAAGAAAAGTTTCAGTAGTTGTTCCGGGAGATACGGTTCAGTTTGTTGGCAATGAAATAGTTTGGGCGGTAAATCCCTCCTCGGTTTCAAGTCCAACTGCTTTAACAATAGGAAAATATCTCGCTCCTTTCCGCGATGCAGATGCAGTTGGCAAAACGGTAAACCCGGATAGCGACAATGGCACAACCGATCTTAGTATTCCTATTGTACGCTATGCTGATGTATTATTGATGAAGGCAGAAGCGCTAATATGGAAAGGACAAAACGGAGATGCTCCATTAAACGAAGTAAGACTAAGAGCCGGCTTGGATCCTATAACCAATGCTACGAAGGCGGATTTAAAAAATGAACGCCGTTGTGAATTTGTATTGGAACATGGTGTTTACCGCCATCTTGATCTGGTACGCTGGGGCGATGCAAAAGATACCTATGCACAACCGTTGCATGGTTATAAAGTAAATCTTTCCGGAAATACTATTGCCTCTCTTGATGTGATAGAAGTATGGCCGGCCAGAAACTTTAATCCTTCGGTTCACCATGTTTTTCCTATACCCAACAGAGAAATTGCTAAGGGTGTTAACCTTAAGCAGAATTTAGGGTATTAGGATATAAAATTCATTAGATATTTTAATTATAAACAGTCCCGGACAGTTCAATGTCCGGGACTGTTTTGCTACCTGCGGTTGTGTATGAGAGCGTAAAATCAGAACTCCTTACCTCTCGCAGTTAGAAAATGCGGAGGTTTTAAATTTA
>CAZFGP010000221.1:0-5646 GCA_964518685.1 uncultured Terrimonas sp. | reverse complement strand
TTTGGGCACAGTTTAGAGGAGGTAAAGGTGTGGCTACCTTATTTGGTCTGGTTTTGGGAATTTCCCCATGGACGGCATTATGTTGCGTAGGCGTATTCCTGTTGGTGTTTTTTTTAACCCGTTTCGTTTCTTTAAGCTCAATTCTGGCAAGTCTTGCCTTCCCTGTATTCATTCTGGTTATTTTTAATGTAGATAATAATGCATATCGGATTTTTGCGGTGGCGGTGGCGTTGCTTGTTATTTTGACTCATCAAAAAAATATTTCAAGACTCCTCAAAGGAAGTGAAAACAGGGCGCCCATATTAAAATATCGCGACCGGAAAAAAAGGAGATATTAGGATATTTATTCCAGGTCTTCGAATGGGGTATCTACAATGACATCTGGATATCAATCAACTATGAGATTATATTTTCAACTTTAATTTTAATCCATGCGCTTAAAGGTTTTCTTTCTTTTGATCTCTGTTTTCTTAATGGAATCCTGTACAAGAAACGCCATTACAGGAAGGAATCAACTTCAGTTATTGCCTGAAACTGAATTGCAAACAATGGCAAAGACAGAATATCAGAGCTTTTTGACGCAGAATAAGGTAGTCAAAACTACTATAAGTAAGGATGCTGAAATGGTTATCCGTGTAGGAACCAGAATAGCAAAAGCTATAACGGATTTCTATACTTCCGAAAACAAAGGAAGCATTTTGCAGGGCTATCAGTGGGAATTTAATTTGGTGGATGCAAAAGAAGTGAATGCCTGGTGCATGCCTGGCGGTAAGGTGGTTGTATATACGGGCATTTTGCCGGTTACACAAAATGAGGCTGGACTGGCTGTAGTTATGGGACATGAGATTGCTCATGCTATTGCACAGCATGGAAATGAACGGATGAGTCAGGAAATGCTTGCACAGGGGCTGGGGGCGGTAGGCAGTGTGCTAACTTCAGGCAACCCCACAGTTAATAATATTTTCAATTCAATTTATGCTCCAGGCGCCCAGATAGGCGTACTGTTGCCGAATTCCCGAAAACAAGAACTCGAAGCCGATAAGTTCGGACTAATATTCGCTGCTATGGCCGGCTATAATCCTAACGAAGCGGTGCCATTTTGGGAAAGAATGGCAAAATTAAGCGGAGGACAGAAACCACCCGAATTTTTAAGTACTCACCCTTCCGATGAAACCCGAATTCAAAAGGTAAAAGTTTATGCGGAGGAAGCGATGAAATATTACAAACCGGTCAAATAGTATATTTTTCCCTGAAAACCCAACCGGATTTATTGGTGGTTAATAACGATCCGCGATAAATAGTTGTTTTAAAGGTACTTTTTTATTAACTTGCAATTCTTTTCTAACAAACCATAAATTTGTGTTGAAGCATGATGCAGACGATGCTTGAAAAACTTCAACTTACTGAAGAAAAAAATTTACTCATCCAGGGATTACCCTCTTCCATCGAAAAACAATTTGCAAAGATTGCGTTTGCAAAAAATGTAACTCCTTTACTAAAAGCACGACGAATTGATTTTGCATTGGTTTTTGCCATTAATGAAAATCAGTTAAACAATATTTTAAGTGAAGTACTGCCTGCTCTGGACGAAGTTGGTAAACTATGGGTTGCCTATCCCAAAACGACTTCAAAAATTGTAAGTGATTTAAACAGAGATTGTAATTGGGATATGCTTTGTCAGCATGGGTATGAAAACGAATGCCAGGTAACCTTAGATCATGTTTGGGCCGCAATTCGTTTTATAAGAGCTACTAATTGCGAGGATGCGGAAGATCACCAGGAAGATGAGGATACTTTAGTAGTGGCAACCTCAAGAAGCAAGCGTCATACTGCTTTGCACATTAGCAGCGCTTCGCGCCGTTGCGCCAGTTCAGGCAAATAAATCATTTAAAAATAACCGTGCCTGTATCTTTTGTCAGTTCCTTCTCCAGTTGCTTCAAATGCTGATGAGTCTGAAGAAGAGTGAGTTGTTCTTCAGGCGATGATGATTTTTCAAGATCACGTTGGTTTTCTTCCATTAATCGTTTTATTTTCCTCAGTTTTAGGTAATTCAGGGTGGAAATGATTTCCTCCTTATAAAGAATTTCACGCGAGGGTAAGGGACCATCATAATGGTCTTTCCAGTTTGAACTCAATTCATATCTTGTATCTATAAGGTCAATAACTGCTGCCCTGAACTGTTCATCAGGATGATACAGGAACTGTTTAACATCTGTCTCTTTTCCCTCTGCATTCCATGTTTGATAGGTATCTATCACCTTTAGCATTTGTTGGTTATCAAACAAGTTGTTCAACTCATTAATTTTCAATTCTTCAAAGATATAGTCGGCAACCTTATATTGATCATCCCACCGGTAATTGCCGAAATCAAGAAGTACCCTGACTATATTACGTTCTATCAATTCGTCCTTGTTGAGCAGCGTTAAGACTTCATTTTCCTTGCCGGTGTTTTCTTCAATACCCGTTTCAATTTGTGTCTTTATTTCCTGGCTCTGAAATTTTGATTCCTGTTTGGCGATGCGATCCCGGATATACTTATTAACCAGGGCATTGAATCCTTCTTCATCAATTTTAAGCAATTCTGAGCAATGTCTGATGTAATCCTGTTGTCGGGTAAAATCTTCCGTTTTGTTCAATCTGGAAATCGTTTCAGCTATACGGTTAACCACGCTTGCTCTCTTGTTGGAATCATTTCCGGCATCCTTCAGCGATACCTCCAACTGAAAGAGAACAAAATCCTTCTTATTGTCGGCAACGTAGTTTTTAAAAGAAGTGTTACCTGTTTTTCGTACAAAACTGTCGGGATCTTCATTGTCGGGTAAAAGAACAAGTTTTACAACCAGTCCGGCTTCAAGTGCCAGGTCAAGCCCTCGCAGCGCCGCTTTAATGCCTGCTGCATCGCCATCATAAATGATGGTAAGGTTATTGGTGTATTTCTTAATTAGATTAAGCTGATCTGTAGTTAGAGCGGTGCCGCCGCTGGCTACCACGTTTTCTATACCCGCCTGATAGAGAGAAATAACATCGGTATATCCCTCAACGAGCAGGCATTCATCAGCCTTGTCTATTGCCTGCCGGGCAAAATAGGCGCCGTAAAGAATCTTGCTCTTAACATAAATTTCATTCTCAGGCGTATTGATATATTTTGGTGCCCGATCATTTTTACCAATGATACGAGCGCCAAAACCCATTATTTTACCTGTAGTGTTATGGATAGGAAAAATAATTCGGCCTCTGTAATTGTCCATCAGATGCCCATCCCGCAATATCACGAGACCTGTCTTTTGCAAATACTCGGGATTGTATTGCGCTTCCAGTGCAGATTTTGCAAACAAGTCTTTTTCCTGACTGCAATAACCCAATTGAAATTTTTCAATGGCCGTGATATCAAAACTTCTTTCTCTGAGATAACTTAAGCCAATATCCTGCCCCTCTTCGCTATTCAATAAAAGGTTACTAAAAAACTGTTGCGCAAAATTATTGATTATGTAGAGGCTGTCAGCAGTTTGATACAACTCTTTGGTTGCAGCGCTTACTTCGGTTTCTTCCACTTCCACATTATACCGGTTCGCCAGCCAGCGCAAAGCTTCCACATAACTGTATTTCTCGTGTTCCATTAAGAAGCTAATCGCATTTCCACTACGTCCGCATCCAAAACACTTATATATTTCCTTTACAGGCGAAACGGTAAACGATGGGGTCTTTTCATTATGGAAAGGACAAAGACCAAGATAATTATTACCTCTTTTCTTGAGTTTTACAAAACTGCCAATGATATCTGTGATATCAATCCTCGCTAAAATTTGCTGTATGGTATGTGGTGAAATCAAATGAAGATCATATTAAATTTAGATACAAGTTAAGGTTTGCAAAGCTACTTATGATTTTTTTTAAGGTAGTGGTTTGTAACAATTTAAAAATATATTATACGTTATTACCCCTGTTGTCTATATCCTCGATTAACTAAGAATAGTTCCTATGAATAGAATTATACTGTTCGTATCCTGGTTTTTGTTAACATATGTTAACGCTAAGGCTGGTAATACTTTTGAAGAGGCCCCGTCTGCCTTAGCTGCAGATTTTACGGTTTCCAGCACTTCCGGATGTGCACCTCTGAGCGTTAATTTTACCAGTACTTCTACCTATAATCCAGGTGATCCCATTGTAAGTTACACATGGGATTTTGGTGATGGCGCTACGGTTACATCTCCGAGCCCAACAATAAGCCATACTTATTCTATTCCGGGATCCCAACAATATTTTACCGTTAAACTCACAGTTACTGCTCAATCTTCTGCAACAAACTCTGTTACTAAAATTGATTATATAAAGGTTTTTGAAAAATTAATACCCAATTTAGGACCGGATACCACCATTTGTTCGGGGGTGAATTATATGTTAGACCCGAGCCTTCCTTATGCGGCAGACACCTATGTTTGGAACAATCCGGCATGGAATGGTTTTGGCGGATTTCCATTTGTGAATGTATCGAGTGGAGGAGAATATTGGGTGGAAGTGGCGCATGGTACCTGCACAGCACGGGATACCGTGGTTATAACGGAAAAGCCAGCAGTATATGCAAATTTTGATTATACAATAATTAATAATTGTGGAAGCCTGGAGGTTCAGTTTAACGACCTTTCCGGCACCTGCTCAGGGCAGCCGCTCTCCTATATGTGGTATATTTTTAATGAAGATTATAGTAATTATTGGGACTATTATGTGGCTAGCCCAACTCATACTTTTACAACTGAAGGGAACTATGAAGTTTACCTCTATGTTGATGATGGCGTAAATCCACCACCCGACCCCATGGTCATTACTATCAACGTTAGCTTTTCTTCTGGTCCTTCTCCTGTTAGTATGACAAGTCCATTGAACATTTGTCAGGGAAGCAGTATCCAGTTGGATGCCGGTAATGAAGTCGGGGCCACCTATTCCTGGACACCCTCAGCGGGATTAAGCAGTACTTCAATCTATAATCCGGTTGCAAGCCCTTCTGTTACTACCACTTATACAGTTACAAAAACGAAATGTGGTATTCCGGAAAGCGGTAGTGTTACGGTTAATGTAAATGCGGCATTTGTGGTAGATCTGGGACCAGACCAGGAAATGTGCCCTGGTGGGAGCGTGACTCTTGATGCAGGCATTACCGGAGCTACATATAAGTGGGGTAGTACCTTTAATCCTCCGATTTATGCAATGCAAACAACCCGTACCGTACAGGCACTGGGAGGAGGTAAATATTGGGTAACGGTTACAAAGAATGGTTGTTCTGTTACAGATACCATTTTGATCACGGAAAAGCCGGCAATAGAAGCTGGGTATAATTCCACACAGACTGGTTTCTGTAGCCCTCTGAATGTTGACTTCACAGACGCATCAACCGTTTGTAGCGGAAGTATTACTAACTATGAATGGGATTTTGGTGACGGAAGTCCTGTAGTTTCAGGCTATATTCCCACGCTTTCACATAGTTATGCGATTCCGGGTACTTATCACGTTCGCTTAAAGATAAGTAGTAGCGGAGGTGCAATTGATACTTACGAAACAGATATTTTAGTGACCGGTGGGGTTCCCCCAATCGTAAGCCTTGGTGCGGACACTACAATTTGTTCTGGCAGCGGTATCAGTCTTGATGCAGGC
>CAZFGP010000220.1:0-5685 GCA_964518685.1 uncultured Terrimonas sp. | reverse complement strand
GTTACAGATGCATTAATATTGGAATTCTTTACAACCTCCAAATCTCTTATTGGATACCAGAAATTCATAGCATCTTTTGTAGAATGAGGCATAAACCAACTGTAATCTGGCTGATTATTTGAGTAGCTACCGGTCATCAGTTCAACATAAGCTTTACCATCATCTGTTAATTTTCTTCTGGCGTTCTGTCCTTCTAGTCCAGGGCCAAACTGCCATAATTTTGAGGTGGCATTCACGTGAGGATTGCCCACATGCACCACTCCGGCTTTCATTGCATAATCATACCCACCAATAAATCCATCTTTCCCTTTCCAGAAAAAAATAGATACAGGTCTGGGATGGTTCTTCCACCAGGTAAGATCAACCCCAGCAGTATAATCAATGCCATTATAAACTTCCGTGGAAATTGGCCAGTGAGTAAAACTTGTATTATTATGAAAGACGCCAATCTCCTGCGTCGGAGGCCAAAACGTACGAAAATCATTTCCGGCAGTAACAGCGACATTTGCCCAGAAGAGAAAAGTTTTTGTTTCTGCATTTGGATTATTTAATCGGTAGTTCGCCTGTATATAGGATTTATCCGGATATATAGTGATACCAACCACACCTCTTAAACCTCGATTGCGCTCCGTTTCCCCGATCCACACCGTAGCGCTTCCATCTGCATTCTTTTCTGTCCTATAGTCAGCAGCCATAAGCGTTGTTGTCCTATGGTGACTGGGAAAGCACCATTCAATCCCACCCGAAATCCATGCTCCAAGCGTGCCGATAAGATCTGGTTTAATTACACTATTTGTATGAAACAGTTCATGCCCATTGGTTTTATCAATTGCCGAAAATAACTTCCCACCGAAGGAAGGTAATATGGATATTTTTAGATACTTATTTTCCAAATATACCATCTTGTAATCTACGTCAATCAAATGATCACTTAAATTAACCTGTGCAGGGTAAGGATAGATATGACCTGCCGATCCTTGTACCCCTCTACCTGTATAAAACATCGGGCTCAACTCATCGGGGCCTTTCTGGTAGGTAGGGATAATTTCAATTCCTTCATACACTTTTACGCCCAAATCATCCTGTGCCTGCGCAAAAGAAAGATTAAAAGCAGACCATAAAATAAGCCAATTAATTTTCATAATAATACTCCGTTTTAAAAATCATTGGAATTGCAAAATAACCGGGTACAACAAACTATTTTGTCCTTACCGGTTTTTGGATACCTACATCATAAAACTACACCTCCATTCGGATGTGATTGCAACTATTTCAAATTAGGGTTAGAATCAGTTTCAGTAAATGGCAGAGGGAAAAGATAATCCTCTTTCGTTATCGGGCTTAATAACTGAAGGTCACCAGGGTTTTTATTTGCATTAGCTTCTTCCACCTTTTCCAGTCTTACCAAATCAAACCATCTGGTTCTTTCTCCGGCAAATTCCCATGCTCTCTCCTGAACCACACTATCTGCAAAAGCCTCCGGTGTAAGGGATCCCAAAGCAATAGCATCCTCACCCCCACGTTGCCTCACCAAATTGAGATAATTGTAAGAATCCGCATCAGGCGTACTACTTCTGGCTGTTGCTTCGGCGTAAATTAAGAGCACATGGGAATAACGCATCATTGAAATGGGTAATGAAGAATTTGCTATATAGGGGTCGCCTTTTATAAAAAACTTACCATAGTGCGGATGCTTTGTGATAAGATTCTGATAGGGAACAATAGCTCCTGAGGCAGGATTAATGAATTCGGTTCTAAAAGTTTTGTCCTTTCTTGGTCCTTCCGGGAAGTTGAAGAAAAAATTTAACTCAACAAAATAATCATCCCAACCTCCGAAATCTTCAGGCATGGCAGGACTTCCATAGTTGGCATTTCCATGATTGTTGGCATTTGTTGTCAGGTTAAATATATCCTCAGCTGTTCCGTTTTTAGTCGGATCATTTTCAAAGATTTCAGTAAAACTGGAAATAAACTGAAACCCATAAGATCCATGATCATCAATAACCTGCTTTGCCATTTGAGCAGCCAGAGCATATTTGGAATTATCTTTTACTGGCCATCCAGCTTCTGTCAAATATACATCAGCAAGAAAAGCCATAGCAGCACCTTTATTAGGCCGACCAAAATTTCTCTTTAAATTTGGAAGCAGAGTAATAGCCTGCTTAAAATCATTTTCGATTAAATTATAAACTTCTGTTGTCTCTGTCAGACCAATATTGAGTAAATCCATTGAGAATTCGGGCGTAGTCAATACTGGTATTTTCCCATGCATTCTCACCAGCCAATAGTAACTGAAAGCCCTGAGAAAATACGCTTCCCCGGCTATTTCATCAATTGCATTTTGATCACCCTGAGTTTCCGGATAATTCTGAATTACATTGTTTGCACCCTGGATCGTTTTATAGAATCCAAAATAAAGTTGCGATATTCTAGTATTACCTGAGGAAACTCTAAATTGATCAAATTCACGAAACTCTTGTTTGTTACTTGCCGGATGGGTGGTGAGATCATCTCCCCCCATAGTAACAGCGGTAGCTGTACTATGTAAAAATCCGGTACTCCAGGTATTTTTTAATCCAAGATAAGCACCTGACAAGGCTGCATCCAAACCGTCCTGAGATTTAAGTACTGCGTTACCAACTACCTTTCCGGTTAAGTCCTCGTCTAAAAACTTTTTACATCCAAATGCAAAAAGAAAACAGAATAAAAACAACAACAATCTATTAATTATATTCATTTTCAAAAAATTTAGCTATTGTAGATTTAGTTTAACCCCAAACGTATATATCTTCGAGTTCGGGTAAGAGCCATAATCAATACCCTGAACCACATCTATATCACTGCCTTTGTTCGAAGACTCAGGGTCTTGTCCGTTATAGCTGGTAATCGTCAATAAATTCAATCCGGAAATAAATAATTTCAGATTTGTCTTTTTATGGGCAAGTGTTAATGGCAGATCGTAGGTTAAACTGATATTTTTCAGTCTTACAAAGCTGCCGTCTTCAAGAAATTGTGTACTCTGGGTAAAGTTTTGAGTGGAGGAACTGAAGCCCTGGATGTTAGAAGTTTCATTTATTCCAGGAATATACCGATCTAAAATTTTACGGGAAGTAAATTGTCGGATATCTCCCGTACCTGTCATCATTGCCGCCTCTGTAAGGTTCAATTTATCAACACCAAATACTCCCAGTACAAAAAGATTGAATGTAAATCTTTTATAAGTCAGGGTATTATTCCACCCCAGAGTTGAGGTAGGCATTCCGGTTCCAATAATCTGATAGTCATTAGCTGAATAAATATGATCGCCATCCAGGTCTTCGTATCTCGAGTCTCCAGGGATGGCACCATATTGAGAAGCATCACTCTCATGACCGGGTTTCCATGTGCCTAAATATTTCAAGCCCCAATATGATCCCATGGAATATCCAGGCACTATAACAAATTCAGATTGGGTTGATGTACCGGCTCCCACATTTGCATTGGTGAATATCTTATCGGATATGCCACCCAGGCTTTTCACCCGGTTCTTAACGAAGGAGAAATTTAAATTACTGTTCCAGCCTATTTCAGTGCCATTTAACAGATCTGTCCCTACCGAGAACTCCCAGCCTTTATTAGTTACAGTACCCACATTTGAGGCAATACTGCCGCCACCAACATAGCCCGGCAGAGGTCGGTTGATCAGTAAATCCTTTGTCTCTTTGGAAAAAAGATCAAATTCAAAATTTAGTTTATTGTTTAATATGCCAAATTCCAAACCTACATCAGTTTGAGTTGTTGTCTCCCATCGGAGATTTGGGTTTCCCGGGTTACCCAACACTAAGCCACTTGTAATATCGTTGTTACTGAAGTTGGTAGTAACCGTTCCATAAGTAGACTGAGTAGCAAAAGGCTGAATTGCCTGACTTCCTGTCTGCCCCCAGCTACCTCTTATTTTCAGATGTGAAAAAACATCCCAGGCTTTTACAAACTCTTCCTCACCCAAATTCCATCCTAAAGCAAAAGCAGAAAAGACGCTGTTTCTATTAGCTTTCTGAAATCGCGATGATCCATCCCGTCTTATAGAAGCGGTTACTAAATACTTGTTGTTATATGCATAGTTCACTCTTCCTAAAAGTGACAACAATGTCCAGGAACTCAAATCAGAACCAGTCTGTTTAGCACCCGATAATCCAAGATTATTATACATCAAATCAGGGATCAGAAGATTCGAAGCACTTCCGTTAAGGGAATTGTCTTTAAATTTTTGCATTTCTAACACACCCGTAACGTCGAGAGAATGGACATCATTAAAAGTATGTTTATAGTTTAGTGTATTTGTTTCCTGAATTGTTAATGACTCATAATTACTTTTTGATGCGGAAGAAGGTCCCCCATTATTAGCATTTTGTGATGCAAAATAATTACCATTAGAAGTCAAATGGTTCATAACAAAGGTGGCATCGAAAGCGAGATCATCAAGAATCTCATATCGTGCGTGGGAGGTCAGATTTTGAAAATTATTCTGTACAATATTTTTTCTCTGTTCAAGATATATTAAAGGACTGGGGAGAATTGAGCTTAAAGGATCGCGAACGGTAAGATTTCCGGAAGCATCATAAGCCGGCATAGTTGGCGACCAACCCACCGCCTGCACTACGGGGTTGGCAAGTCCTGTTATAAGACCGATATTATTATTTTTATTTGTATTTAAAGCAATATTAACATCCACCATTAACTTATCGGTTATTTTGGTGGAGATATTTGAGCGTAAATTCAATCTATTATAATCCGTATTTTTAACTATCCCTTGTTGGTTGAGATAGTTTCCTGAAACGAAATAAGTAGTCTTTTCTCCACCACCAGAAAGATCTAATTCATGTTCCTGACCTATAGCATTACGGTATATTTCTTTTTGCCAATCTGTACCCCCTTTGATTTTAAAGTTATTTATCTCTGTATCTGTAAAAGGCGGATTAATTCCGGATGCAATATTTCTTTGATTGATTGTTTCTGCATATTCCGCAGCCGACATCACTTCGTATGTTCGTAAGACTTTAGAGGTAGAGACATTTCCTGAATAAGTAATACTGTTGGTCCCTCTTTTTCCTTTTTTGGTGGTAATGATTACTACTCCGTTTGCACCGCGACTTCCATAAATAGCAGTGGAGGAAGCATCCTTTAATACCTGGATTGATTCAATATTATCCGGATTAATGGTTGAAAAATCTGCACCTACAAATCCATCAACTACATAGAGTGGATTATTATCACCCAACAAAGAATTAGATCCTCTCACCCGGATACGAACATCTGCTCCCGGAGCGCCGGATACATTTGTTACCTCCACGCCTGCCGTTCTTCCCTGTAATACCTGATCAAGTCTATTCACAGGCTGGTTAGCATATTGACTCGTAGATACAGTACTAATTGCTCCTGTCAGATCAGCTTTCTTCTGTGTCCCATAACCTACCACCACTATATCACTCAAATCGGAAACCGCCTCCTTCAATACAATATCAAACACCGTCCGGCTTCCCGCCTTTACCGTTTGCGTGGCATAGCCCACAAAAGAAAAAATCAGTTCCAGATTATTGACCGAGGATACTGACAACTGAAACCGCCCATCCGCATTGGTGGTGGTGCCCATCTGCGTTCCTTTAACCATTACACTCACTCCTGCCAGCGGCTCCCCTTTTTCGTCTG
>CAZFGP010000219.1:0-5721 GCA_964518685.1 uncultured Terrimonas sp. | reverse complement strand
AAAAGACAAATCTAAGTTGAAACCCTACAAATTAAAATGAAAATGAGGATTTAAAGTGAAATGTTCGGTAATGTAAAAAAAAATTAATATATTGTATCTGTTAATGAAATTGTTCAACTTTTTAGATTTCAGATTATGGCAGTAGTAAAAATTATTGAGCTCATTGCTTCCTCAGATAAAAGTTTTGAAGAGGCAGTGCAAAACGCTGTTAAAGAAGCATCGAAAACGATAAAGAATATTGATTCAGTATATGTGAAAGACCTCAAGTGTCATGTGGAAGGAAGTAAAATCGTTTCCTATGGCGCCATCTGTAAGATTGCTTTTCGGGTGGAAAATTAAATAACTATATCGCCGGGGATGAAATGGTTTGCCTTGAGGATAAATCCTGATGATAAACCATGAACCTGAAGGAAATACATTCTCCAATAGTAGAATATACCTACTCCGAAAGTAACTGTGTTTTGAGGTAGATTAGGATGCTATTACATAATCTACCTTAATGCAGCTCCAGGTTTATTTAACAGTTATGGTCTTTCCATTGGGATAGGCCAACGATAAAAAATAAACCGTTAGAACCGATAACGGAAAAGAGATCAGCGCCGGATTCTCCAGATGATGTGGTGCATTAGCCGGGTCTAATCCATAAATTCCCCACATGGTTGGAGAGGTTAAGATAATAGCCAAAGAAGCCACGATCCCTACTACAATGGAATAGGCTATTCCTTTGGAAGAGGTTTTTCTCCAAAATAACAAAAACAGGATAGCAGGCAGGTTGGCTGATGCTGCTATAGCGAAAGCCCATCCTACTAAAAAGGAAACATTAACTCCCTTAAAGGCCATCCCTAAAATAATGGCTATTATACCCACAGTAAAGGCTGCTATTTTGCCTGCCTTAACTTTTGCGGCATCGCTCAGGTTTTTCTTAAGATATAAATCAATGAAATCATGCGCAATAGCTCCGGATGCGGCAACAATCAGTCCCGATACCGTGCCCAGGATAGTGGCAAATGCCACCGCCGAAATTGCAGAAAACAAAACGGCACCAAAAGCCCTGGCGAGAAGCGGGGCAGCCATATTGCTTGACTCCACATCCATAGATCCGTTAACAGCCGCTCCTAATCCCATATATAGCGTTAAGATGTAAAAGGTTCCGATAGCTGCAATAGCCAGGATTGTTGATTTCCGGGCATCACGGGCTGACTTCACGGTATAGTAGCGGATTAGAATGTGAGGCAGGGCAGCGGTACCCAGGAATAAGGCAAGCATAAGAGAAATAAAATCGAGCCTGCTCCAAATACTCGAATCTTTTCCAATTTTATATTTTAATCCCGGAAGCATGAAATCCTTGCCGGCTGTTTCATGCGGATAATATACGGATACACTTTCTTCCTTATAGGAAAACTTTGTATTTAAGAAACGAATCAGCGTACTGTTTTCCAAAATGGAAAGATATTCAACCGGGCCTACAGGTCCCGTTTGTTCCACTTCTTTACCATCTACTACTATTTTACTCATGTGTCCTACCTGGAAGAAATGACCGTTGGCCTGAGGCTCGCCGTTGTAAAGCACATCGCCCGATTTGTTGTGGGTAATTGATAATGCTTCTTTCAGCAGAAAATGACCTTCCCGTCCGACCAAATCAAACCACCGGATGATGCCGTCCTTTTCCAGTCGTACCAGTTGTTTTCCTTTCACTTCTACCTGATCCAAAACCTGCCAGCTACCTGCGTTGATTACCTTATTTCCACTAACTTCCGGCGTTATTTCCACATAAGTATGATAAGGCTGATTGAGATGATCTGGTTGTAAAGTAAACCCGTGTTTCAGGATGTACCCCGTCAATACAAAGGAGAGTATAATAAGCAATCCGCCTTTTAGAAATTGTACATAGGTTGTGGATGCCATTCCAGCGGTGGCAACAATGAAGATAACGATAAAGCCTACCAGAAGCACTCCTACCCAATGGGGGAATCCAAGAAGGGGGGTCACCAGATCGCCTGCACCAACCATTTGTGGAATCAGATAAAAGACAGAGATAATAAGCGTGCTGATGGATGCTGTGAGTGTAATAGCTTTTGAATTAAACTTTGCATTTAATGCGTCAGTAAAAGTGTACTTCCCTAATTTTTTGAAAGGTTCTGCAATCAGAAAGAGTGCAACGATCCATCCAGCCAAATAACCAATAGCATACAGGAATCCATCGTATCCCGAAATGGCTATCATTCCACAGATGCCAAGAAAGGAAGCAGCGGACAAATAATCTCCTGCAAAGGCTATACCGTTTACTGCCCAATGAATTTTACCTCCGGCAGCATAATAGGAAGAAGCAGATTTTGTTCGCTTACCGAGGTAAAAAGATAACCAGAGAACAAAGGCTACAAAGAATATGAAAAAAGTTAGTGCAATGTATGAAACTCCGTATATCATGATGCTTGTTCCTCCGTTTTGATTTCTTGGTTTTCGTATCGGGTACACAGATAATTATACAGGACGCCTAAAAGTACGGCAAACAGAATAAGCCCTATGCCATAAAATATAGCCAGGTTAATGCCTCTGAAGACCTCCATAGCAAATAATTCATAATTAAGCACACCTATTACAACGAAGGTGCCATAAAGGAGGAGATATAGAAAAAAGAATTTGATACCGAGCTTCGATTTCTTTTGGGAGGCATAATCGGTATCCTGATCAGATAAAAGTTTGGAATCCATGATATTAAACAGGCGATTAATTTTTGTACCCTTTGTGTTTTGAGGGTGGTTTGCAATTATAAGAAAACGAATATAAATGTTTTATCATTACTGCTGAAAAAGAGTTTTTTGAGATTTTACACATATATTTGCCCCTCAATTTTGTATTGTGAGTGCTACAAAAAAACAAACGGTAAAGTTTACAAAGGAGACATACCTTTATTGGTATGAGTTGATGCTTTTACTTCGTCGTTTTGAAGAAAAAGCCGGACAGTTGTACGGGATGCAGAAAATTCGCGGATTTTGTCACTTGTATATTGGACAAGAGGCAGTAGCAGCAGGATGTATGACCGCTACACGACCTGAGGATATTTTCATTACTGCATACAGGGATCATGGATTGGCAATTGCAAAAGGTGTAACCTCCAAGTCTTGCATGGCTGAACTTTTTGGAAAAGCTACGGGTTGTTCAAAAGGGAAAGGAGGAAGTATGCATTTCTTCGGCGTTAAGGAACGATTCTTTGGGGGTCATGGAATTGTAGGCGCACAAATAGGAACCGGCGCCGGATTGGCTTTTGCTGAAAAATATAAAGGTACGGATAATGTGGTACTAACTTTTTTCGGAGATGGAGCTGCCCGCCAGGGAATTCTGCATGAAACCTTTAATCTGGCTATGACCTGGAAACTGCCTGTAATTTTTATTTGTGAAAATAATCATTATGCAATGGGTACTTCCATTCAAAGGACCTCCAATGTAATGGATATCTATAAATTAGGCGATGCCTATGATATGCCGGCTGATACAGTTGACGGCATGGTTCCGGAAACCGTGCATGCGGCTGTTGACAGAGCCGTAAAGAGAGCGCGGGAAGGAGGAGGTCCCACCCTGATAGAGGTGAAAACCTACCGTTATAAGGGACATTCAATGAGTGACCCTGCTAAATACCGAACTAAAGAGGAAGTGGAAGAATACAAACAGCGTGATCCGGTGGACTATGTCAGAGATGTACTCGTAGAATCATTTGGAGTGACAGAAGAAGAAATTGAAACGGTCAATTCGAGGGTAAAGTTAGAAGTGGATGAGTCCGTAAAATTTGCGGAGGATAGTCCCTGGCCCGATGCGGATGAGTTGTTGAAAGATATATACAAACAAGAGGATTACCCTTTTATCGTAGATTAAAAACTATTACAGAGAAAATTTTAATTTCAAAAGAATACCCAGTTTACAATGAGCGCTATAAAAAAGCATGAAACGGTTAAGCATAAAGATGGTCTGATGGAAGTTCAGGATTTTTGGGAGAGAAACAACCGGAAGGTCATAATAGTTTTTAGCATTGTGATTATTCTTGCAGGAAGTTATTTCGGATATAAATACCTGTATCGGTTACCCGAAGAAAAGAAGGCAGTAGAGGCGATAGCAAAGGCTCAGGAATATTTTGCAAGTGATTCCCTCCAACTGGCGTTAAACGGCTATGGAAGAAATGCCGGTTTTTTGAAAGTCATTAATAAATATGGGAATACACCATCAGGTAATATTGCAAAGTTATATGCTGGTGAAATTTATCTTCAATTGGGAGATTTTAATAATGCGCTCAAATATCTGAAGGACTTTGATGCCCGTGGTTCCGTACAAACACAGGCTTTGGTGTATGGGTTAATGGGTGATGCCTGCTCGGAACTCAAAAAAAATGATGAAGCAATTGATAATTATAAGAAGGCAGGGTCTTTGTTTGAGGAAAATCAGGCTTTATCTTCTGAATACTTATTCAGAGCAGCCAGTCTATACGAAGTAACAGGCAGGAATAAAGAAGCTATTGCCTTGTTCCAGCAATTGAAGGATAAATTTCCCAATACCGAGAGAGGTTTTTCTGCCGATAAGTATTTAGGTAAATTAGGGGCTACGGAGTAAGGAATTTTAAATTTGAGATTTGAGACTGGCTTCCCGTATAATGATACATCAACTGGAAATAAAACGAATCTCAAATTTCAAATCTCAGATCTCAATTATAATCAATGGCAGAAGTAATTGATAGTAATTTATTTCATTTTGATACAGGCATTCTTCCAAAGGATGCCTGTGTAGTAATTGTTCGTACAGAGTGGAATGCTGCTATTGTAAACCGGTTGGAAGAGGGTTGTAAACGTATTTTGGAGCAGCATGAGGTTTCCTTTCAGGTTCTTACGGTTCCCGGAGCCTTTGAGGTAGCTTTCGGGATTAAAAATTACTGGAATAATTATCAGCATACCGAAAAACGCCCCGCTGCTTTTATTGCTCTGGCCTGTGTTATCAGAGGAGGAACCCCTCATTTTGATTATGTTTGCCGGGCTATTACGGATGGAATAGTTCAATTGAACTTAACCCTGCCCGTTCCTTCTGTTTTTGGTGTGCTTACAGTGGATTCGGTGGAACAAGCGGAAGAAAGGACGGGTGGGAAACATGGGCACAAAGGAGAGGAGGCTGCGATAACAGCTATAAAAATGATCACTCCTTCGTGACTTAAATTTAATTTTCCTGCTATGGCTTACTGGCTGGTAAAATCAGAACCTTTTAAATACAGTTGGGATCAGTTCGTTAAGGACAAACAAACCTTTTGGGATGGCGTTCGCAATTATGCTGCAAGAAACCATCTTAAGGCTATGAAGAAAGGAGATGAGGTTTTGTTTTATCATAGCAACGAAGGATTGGAAATTGTAGGAATGGCAAAAGTTGTTAAGGAGTATTATCAGGATCCAACTACCGATCAGAGCGCCTGGGTGGTAGTTGATTTAAAACCAGTGAAAAAATTGGTCAAACCGGTTACACTGGCTCAAATAAAATCAGATAAACGGTTAAAAGATATGGCGTTGGTGAAATATACCCGCCTCTCTGTGCAGCCGGTAACTGCAAAAGAATGGCAGATTATTATGGAGTTATCTGAATTCTAATATTCAGGATTCTTCCCTGTGTAATTAAATGGGGTAATGGCTCTTAGTTCTTTTTTAATAGCTTCCGACACTTTTAATTTAGAAATGAAACCATTAATGGTTTTAG
>CAZFGP010000218.1:0-5900 GCA_964518685.1 uncultured Terrimonas sp. | reverse complement strand
CAAAAAGATTACTATGCAACGAAACTGGGAAAAGAATTAATCGAAACGTTTTGTTGTTATATGTTAAGTTACTCCAGTCAAGGAGGATTCCCTCCTATAGTTGAATTATTTAAAAGTTGGTTCAGCTATATGGGGAGACCATATATGCTAAGCCCTGGTTATAACTATTTCTACGATAAATATAGCGAAATATGCAGCAGAGAACCAGAGCGAGGTCATTCAATCCTATCGGAAGAAGCCATACTGAATTTATTTTTATGGACTAAAACAAACTCTGCTATTCCAATGAAGGCTGAATTAATGGATGCATCAGCTACGATAGATATTTTTTTCCTTAACTTACTATTTAATGATGACCAACTTCATAATTATCAGAAAGCAGTTGACTCAGCAAGCAGATATAGCGACAGAGTACCTCTAAGAATGCTCTTGGCAATCTCGTTTCCACAAAATGACATCATTAATGTAGATTATGCACAACTCCTAATCACCCAGTATTACAAGCTGATATTGTTATTTGACTTTTTAGAAAATACCCCGTCATACCAAGCAGTTTTTCGCCACTTATTGAATGATTTTTCTAGTGGTAATAAGAAAGAATTTTTGAGAGCTATTGAAGCAGCAGTATTTATCCCTTTCAAGAGACGAACACCGGGATGTACTGCATTGATGATCGAAAATATTTCAGACATTGGAAAATCTAAATTTTTCCTTGACAAACTAACGCTAAACGAAGCTGATGCTTCCACTGATCAAAACGATTATTTAGCCCTGCGTGATAAGCCATTCCAGAAACTTGACAGTGGCGATTACCGCATCATTTTTGACCTTTTTCTGATTAAAAAGTTATACAACGGGATCATTTTCAAATTATCAGACTACTGCAATAAAGACGAAAAGCTGATGAAAGGCTTTCTGAGTAAAATACGGGATGAATTTTCGGAAGCGGTATTGGTATATAACATTCTTTCAAAGATATTTCAAACTACAGGTGCTGTTACCAAGACAGGAAAAGAATTTAAATCCGCCGGATTAAAGAGAGAACCAGATTTTTATGCAAGAATTGGTAACAATATCCTTTTGTTTGAATCAAAAGACTTTTACATGCTTGGAACGAGTAAACTATCCTATGATTTTGACATCATTGTGGGAGAATTAAAAAAAGATGGACGATTAGAAAAGGCTGTAAAACAATTAAAGGAGAATATCACCCGGGCAATTGCTAAACAACTGATCCTGGACAAATCTTACGATCCTTTAACGATGAAAATATATCCCGTAATAATCGTGCACGATTCTCTTTACAGCTGCGCATCTCTGAATTATTGGGTTAATTCCTGGTTGGAGGATGAAATATTAACTTTAAGGGCTGCGGGGACTTTTTCTGGACTTGATTTTTCTCGAATTATGCCAGTTACTTTAGTGGAAATTGATACCCTTATCTTATACTTGTCTCATTTTCAAAACAAACAGATAGACTTCCTTTCCTTACTTGATCTATATCACAAGTATGTTAAACTTGATCTGGAGGAAGTCAAAATAGACGAACAAATATTCCAGTCAGTACTTCCTTTCTCCGAATTTGTCAGAGAATACGGCTACAAAATTGGCCTCACCATAAATAGCAGAACATTGGTAACTTTAAAGAAAAAGTATGGAATTGAATAGTTGTAATAATTTTTAACGCTGATTAGTAATCGTGAGAAGTGAAGTATGGACGAGTTTATTATTTTCATAGGCGCCCTAAGAATATCTTTATCACGCTTCAAACATCTATATCGTAAAAAATCATTAAAAAAGAGGAGGGGAAACAAGCCTTGAAATGGTTTTATTTGTGGAAATTGTGATGAAGTAGTCCCCGAAATGAGAAAATTGTTGCTGGTTATATTGACATTCATAATGCACTGTCCGGGGCAGGCCCAACAGGAAACAAAAAAAGACAGCCTGCTGAGATTATTACAAGAGGCCAAGGACGATACTGCTAAAGTGCTTTTGTACATTGATATTGGAAATGAATACGAACTGGACGACTTACAAAACGCAGGGAAATACTATTCCCTTGCAGGAGATTTAAGCAAACGTCTTCAATACAAAAGGGGAATCATTAAGTTCATCTCTAATTATACAGGTATTCTTAACCTGCGAGGTGCATTCGATAGTTCCCTGATGCTGAACAGACAGGCCATATCATTAGCTCACGAAATAAATGACAATATCATTAATGGAAAAGCCTGGGCTAACACCGGTAATGTTTTCTTTTACCTCAATGAATACGACAGTGCAGTTTATTATTATGAAACTGCAAAAAGATATTTTGAAGAGACAAAGAATGCCCAATTAACAGCGAGGATATATGACCTGCTTCAGAATGTTTATTTGAATCTTAAACAACCGGCTAAAGCACTGCAATTGGGTAAAGCGTCTCTTTATGTTTTAAGAACGTCAACGGATAGTCTTGTTCTCGCACAAGTGCTAATTAACCTGGGGAATAATTATCAAACACTTAATTTCAGGGACTCTGCTCTCAACTGTTACAATGAAGCCTTGCAAATAGCAGGAGAAATTAATTACAAACAGGCGGAAATGGTGAGCACAAACAATATCGGAAATATTTACTGGCATAAGTTTGATACGGCTAAAATGAAACCTTATTTTGAAAAGGCACTATCACTCAGCAGAGAAATGGAAGAACCTGATTATGAGTCATCAGCACTTAGAGGCTTGGCATTATACCATCTGTTACGGAAGCAATATGACAGTGCAAAAAAACATGTTGAGGATGCGATTGTTATCAATAATAAATATGATCTTCAAAAGGAAAAAAGTGAAAATCTCAGTTTGATGTCAAGCATCCTTTTTGCCATGCAGGATATTATTGGCGCCGAAGTATACTTAGACAGTTCAACTTCGATTCAAAATAAACTTACCGGAGATGAAATCCAGAAATCCACATTAATCATTGAGAAGAAATTTGAAACTGAAAAAAAGGGAAATTTAATAAAACTTCAGGAATCCCAACTCAGGGAAAAAAATTATCTCATATACGCTCTCACTGCCGGAGTAGCAGCCCTTATTATCATTTCCATACTTATTTACCGTAATCACAAAAACAAACAGGAAATACAACAGGCGAAAATTGATGAATTAGAAACAGAAAAACAACTCACCGCTACAGAAGCTGTACTCAAAGGTGAGGAGCAGGAACGTACCCGTCTTGCCAAAGACCTGCACGACGGATTGGGCGGGATGCTGAGTGGCATAAAACTTTCATTAAACAATATGAAAGGGAATTTAATCATGACCCCTGACAATGCACAGGCTTTTGAACGCAGCATGGATATGCTGGATAGTTCTATTAAAGAAATGAGGCGCGTAGCCCATAACATGATGCCTGAAGTATTGGTGAAATACGGATTGGATACCGCATTGAAAGAATTCTGTAACGACATTGGCCGAAGCGGTGTATTGCAAGTCAATTACCAGTCCTTTGGTATGGATCAGGCAACAATTGAGTTAACGGTTACAGTCACTATTTACAGGATTGTCCAGGAGCTGGTAAACAACGTTATTAAACATGCGGCTGCAAGAAACATATTGGTACAATTGCATTTTTCACAGCCGGATAAACAATTGTCCATTACTATCGAAGATGACGGAAAAGGCTTTGACCCAGCTATACTTAAACAATCAACCGGTTTGGGCTGGAGGAGCATTCAAAACCGGGTTGAATTTCTAAAAGGGAAATTAGATGTAAATTCATCTATTGACAAAGGTACATCTGTATTGATAGAAATAACTGCTTCATGAAGACAAGTGTATTTATAGTAGACGACCATTACATGGTGATCGAGGGTATCCATTCATTACTACAAAATGAAAAGGAGATCGAATGGATGGGGCACGCCACTAATGCTGCATCCTGCTTTGCTTTCCTCAAACAGCAGCAACCAGACATCATCCTGATGGATGTAAATCTTCCGGATATGAGCGGAACAGAATTATGTAAACAAGTAAAAGAATTGTACCCTGAAGTGCAGGTACTGGGGCTGAGTACTTTTAATCAACAACCCATTATTCTCAACATGATGGGGAACGGCGCCTCCGGTTATCTGTTGAAAAATGCAACAAAGGAAGAAATATTTAAAGCCATCAGAGAGGTAATGTCAGGTAAAACATATTTCAGTATGGAAGCCGCACTCTCTCTTCGTGAAAAAAATCCAGGGATCCCCCTCATTACCCGCCGGGAAAAAGAAGTACTATCTCTGATCGCGGATGGTTTTACCAATGCCGAAATAGCAGAAAAGCTTTTTATAAGCGTAGCTACGGTGAACACACATCGGAAAAGCCTTCTCGAAAAATTTAATGTAAATAATACCGCCGGATTGATAAAGATAGCCGCTAAGAATAATCTGGTATAACAGGCTTCATCTGACGGGACGCTGAGCCCGGTAATAAGATATAATCCATAGCTTCTGAAAAAGCATAGTGGTTTTGGCGATATACAACTCTCCCTGCTTCCGATACGACTGTTTTTATGAGAACAGTTTGACAGTTTCATTGGTACAAAAGTATGAAGGATAGCCAGGGTAGCTGCTACGCCGATGAATAGCAATAAAATCTGATTCCGGGGTTGCAATGGAAGTGGAAACCACCTCATCCAAAGACTTCGGAGCACTTTGAATTCAACAATTAAGTCCTTTCCGGAATTTGATATGCCGGTGCAAGGAGATTAGTCAGTGAAAGCATTAGTCACCGCGTCGGCACGAATAAAATTCTG
Organism: uncultured Terrimonas sp.; assembly: GCA_964518685.1. Lineage (GTDB taxonomy): Bacteria > Bacteroidota > Bacteroidia > Chitinophagales > Chitinophagaceae > Agriterribacter. The sequence continues at coordinate 1,123 of CAZFGP010000218.1, read as the reverse complement.
CCACTTAAAATTATCCTTGAAATATAGGAGAACCGGATTTTCCCTAACGAAGGCATATCCGCTTTGATATTCTGAACATCCATCATAATCGCTGGATATGGTAAATTTTTACCTGATTTTCCATTCGCTTAAATCGGATACCCGCGGGTTTACATTTTGCCCTGCCTTTTGTGGAACAAGGAATACATTAACTGTTGCGTCCGTATTGGGAGGAAGCCATATTTTAAAACCTACCATCAACGTTCCCGGATTTGCTTCGTCAAAACTGTGAGGCGGATCGGTTGACCAGGTTTTCATTTCAACAGGTGCATTGATAGCCACTTTCAAAAGGAGCACCTTGCCATTTTGTGTAAGTTCAATTTCCTTATCGCCTGTAATACGTGCAGAAGCCGGGGTTACCATATTCCATCGCACCACAGTTGCCGTATCTGTAGTTTTTATTTCATCTCTCACTACCACATAAGCTTTGTTTACTATTCCAATACCTCGCCGGGCTTCTGCCAAAATTCCTTTATACAACTCCGTCATATCGGTAACTGCATACATAAAAGTCGGATCGGCAGATGAGGCTATAATAGAAGCAAAACCGTTTACGCGTTGATGTTGATTGTTGACCGTTAGCGTATTGTGCGCCTGATTTGTATAACGAAATACGCTCCAACGCTCCGCATCCTGAGATCTTCCCCATATTTTAAGTCCTTTTGATTCGAGCGACTCATATTCCTGCATTCCAAAATCCATCGCCCATCGTTCTCCGTCTGCATCCATAACAAAAGAACCAATATCCATGTGGGCATGATTTTCCGAGGGCGACCCTCCTTTAATACCCACAAAAATCGCTGCCGTGTCTGTCCACGAACTCCGCATCAAGGCTACCGGCGTTGGGCCGTGGCCAATCCAGGCTAATGAATCCGGTTGCGGCACCTGCAAAACCGATAATCCCGCATTCCATATTAATGTAGCCGGTAGCAGTCTGTTCCTTACTAAATCCTTTTCTTTAGATTGCTTCAACCTGCTTTTTTCAACCCACAAAAGAGAGGGGTTGTTCAGTCGGGAAGCAAACCAAAACATAGCAGGCTGTAACCCTCCGCCCATTCCCGCATCGGAATAGTTAAAAGGAATC
>CAZFGP010000217.1:0-5901 GCA_964518685.1 uncultured Terrimonas sp. | reverse complement strand
AATGATAAATTTCAAACAGGAAACTGATTTCTGTCAAAAGAGCATTTTCGGGAATTACCAAGCAAAAAACAGAATATTATCTAATCCGATTTTTTTAACCCACATTTTGCATCAATATGTAACTGTAGATAATATTGTAATTTATACTAAAATAACAGGCTTTTAAATATAGTCTTATGTTCGTTTTTATTGTCCGAAATTTGTTGAAAATATGCGTTTTTGTTGCAACTTGGGGTAAAATATGTTGAAACTCCCTATATATTTAGATAATAATGCTACTACTCCACTTGACCCGGAGGTATTGGAAGCCATGTTGCCTTATTTTAAAGAACATTTTGGAAACCCTGCGAGTCATACCCATAGTTATGGCTGGGTAGCAGAAGAAGCGGTAAAGCAGGCCAGAGAACAGGTGGCGGCTCTGATTCACGCAGATCCTTCAGAAATAGTTTTTACCTCCGGCTCTACCGAGGCAGTAAACCTGGCGCTGAAAGGAGTTTACGAAATGTATAATAGCAAAGGGAAGCATCTTATCACCTGTACTACGGAACATAAGGCTGTGATGGACACTTGCAAACATTTAGAGAAATCGGGTGCTGAAATTACTTATCTCCCGGTGGGTTCTGATGGAAGAGTTAATCCGGATGATCTGCAATCGGCAATTCGTTCAGATACGATTTTAATCAGTATCATGTTAGCCAATAATGAAACGGGGGTTATACACCCTATTAAGGAAATAGGGGCTATAGCCAAAGAGCGGGGAATTATTTTCTTCACGGATGCGACCCAGGCGGCAGGCAAAATTCCGGTAGATGTGTTGAAATATGATATTGATTTACTCTGTTTGTCGGCGCATAAGATCTATGGTCCTAAAGGAGTTGGCGCATTGTATGTAAGAAGAAAGAGTCCGAGGGTGCGATTAGAAGCACAGATTGATGGCGGTGGTCATGAAAAAGGAAGACGGAGCGGCACCCTGAATGTTCCTGGCATCGTTGGTTTGGGGAAAGCCTGTAGTTTGTGTGCGGAGAAAATGAATCATGAGTTGGAGTTCATTGGCAGGCTGAGAGATCGCCTGGAGAAGGCTTTGTTATTACTTCCAGGTATTCAGGTAAATGGCAGCAGGATATTCCGACTGCCTAATGTTACCAATTTATCTTTTAAAGGAATTCCGGGCAAGCAGTTGCTCATGGAAATTAACCGAACCATTGCAGTTTCCTCAGGGTCTGCATGTACTTCAGCTAATCCGGAACCTTCTTATGTATTAAAAGCCATGGGTTTGCAGGATGATACCGCCGAAAGCGCCATTCGATTTGGATTAGGAAGATTTACTACTGAAGATGAAATCAAATATACGATAGAAACAGTGAAGGAAATTACCCGGAAATTATTAGAACATTAAAGTTGTATGTACCGCCGCTGTGAGGAATAACAGGAAGATAAAAGATCAATAATGGTCAGATGAAAATACACATCCGTATAAGCGCTTTAATACTTTTGTTTTTCATTCAAACACACCAGATGCTTTTTGCTCAGCAATCATGGTCTGATTCAATGAGTACACAAAACCTGCCTTCTATCCCTTTCCTTCCGGATCCCCTGATTTGGGACGAAGGCGGAAGTAATATTCCAATTACAACTCCGGTACTCTGGCAGAAAAAAAGAGATTGGATATGGAGGCAATACCAGCACTGGATATCCGGCACCGTGCCCCCTCCTCCCGACAATTTTGAAGCACGTATTTTAAGTGAAAGAGTGGAACAGGGTGTGACACTACGAATGGTGGAATTAAGTTTTGGTACTGAAAAGAAAGCCAGAATGACTTTGGAGCTGATGATACCGCCATCAGAGAAACCCTTGCCTGTTTTTTTAACGCAATGGAATCACAGAGGATGGGCGCAAATTGCGGTCAGACGAGGATATATCGGTTGCGTATTTGCAGGAGCAGATGTAAAGGATGATACCCGGAATTATAATAAAATTTTTTCCGGATATAATTTTTCTACCCTAATGAAAAGAGCATGGGGCGCATCGAGAGTAATAGATTATCTGGTTCAATTATCTGAGGTGGATACCGCATGCATTGGAATAACCGGTCATTCCCGTAACGGGAAACAATCGCTTATGGCGGCAGCTCTGGACAATAGAATTAAAGCAGTGATCAGCAGTAGCGGAGGTACGGGCGGTGAAAGTACCTTTCGGTGGTCGGATGACCGGTTTACACCTGGGTCTTTCGATCGGATGCTGGAGTATCATCCAGACTGGTTTAGTAACCGCCTGCCCTGGTTTATAGGCAGGGAGAATAAGTTACCTGTGGATCAAAACTCTTTGATGTCTTTGATAGCGCCCAGAGGGTTAATGATGGTGTCTGCAATCACGGAGGATGAAGGAAACCCCTGGGGGGTTGAGCAGTCTTACCAGTCGGTAAAGAAGGTGTATCAGTTTCTTAAGGCAGATCAAAATATTGCCATCCTGTTGCGTCAGGGACGTCATCAGCAGGCAGCAAGGGATATTGAAAACTTTCTTGATTTCTTTGATTACATTTTCAAACGCTCTTCTATTGTTCCTCAAAATCAATTGTATTATGATTATTCTTTTGAAAAATGGAAACAAAGGAGTGGAGAAAGGATCAACCCACTTCAATTCCCGGTAACTTCTGATTGGAATAAACAAAAAACCAACAAGTCCGTTTCGTTAGCCGTAAGGCAGGGTAATATCAAAGAAAAAATAAAATGGCTGTTGGGTGAAGAGCCTCCGGGAGTTTCAGTTGAAACGCCTTTGTCTTCTTCGATCAAAAAGAACAGCTCCTATCCTGATGATTATCTTGAAGAGGTAATAGGTATGCCTTCTCTGCCAACAGGAATAAAAAAAATGACCATCGGTCCTTATTCTGCACTTGGAGAAAACTTGTGGGGCAATATATATTTTCCTCCTGGCACAGTATTGAATGATTCCGTATCTGCAAGGTTGCCACTGGTCATCTTTTTACATAAATATGCCTATGCCACCGGATATCGGGGAGAAGACGCTCCCGGGATGATCAAACGGTTCACAGAAAAGGGATTTGCTGTATTGGCTTTTGATATGGCAGGATTTGGTACGCGTATTGAGGAGGCTTTGTTTTTTTATAACCGATATCCCCATTGGTCATTGATGGGTAAGATGGTGGCAGATACCCGCATGGTGATCAACGACGTCTGCACCCGAATGCCTTTTATAGATTCAAAAAAAATTTATCTTGCAGGATATTCCCTTGGAGGTACAGTAGCTCTGTTGACTGCGGCCCTCGACAGCCGTGCGAAAGGAGTGGCTGTGGTAAGTGCCTTTAGTTCATTAAAAAATGATATAATAACAACAGAGGGGATCCGCCATTTTGCCGGGTTGCACGGATTAATTCCAAGACTTGGTTTTTTTATTGGCCACGAGAATCGGATTCCGGTAGATTTTGATGAAGTGCTATCCTGTATTGTACCCCGCCGATTATTGATTATTGCTCCACAAAAGGATCGAAATTATTCTTTTGAATGGGTAAAGAAAACGGTTGCTTCAGCAAGGCTTGTTTATGCACAGGAACATGCTTCTGATGAGATTACTTTTGAACAGCCCGATACTTTCAGCCACTTTCCTGATCGTATGCAACAGACAATCGCCAATTGGCTGGCGAAATACTATTGAGCTACTTCCAGGCCCCCGATGGATCAGAGAAATTAGACTTCAGCGATTTATATAGGGACTTGAAAACCCTGAAATTCTGTAAATAGATTTGATGCTTTTTTCTATCCGGGGTATAGACTTTCTCGTTTTTTGAAGAGGATAATGAAGTTTCTATATCTTTGATCAGGCCGGTAGCGAGCCGCCCTATTACGGCTGCACCCAATGCTGAAGCGTCAGCCTGATCCTGAACACATACTTCTATGTTAAAAACATCGGCAATCATTTGTACCCATGCATCGCTCTGTATAAACCCTCCGCTGGCATAGATGGTCTTGATCTCCTTATTCTTCAGGGCAAGTTCAGAGAAAATATCATATAATCCGAAGCAGATTCCTTCCAATACAGCCCGGATGAAATGAGCCTGGTTATGCAGCCCGTTAATTCCAAAGAATACGCCTCTGGCATTCGCATCCCAGATTGGCGCTCTTTCTCCATATAAATAAGGTAAAAAGATGAGTCCATCGGCTCCTGCTTCAACCGCATGAGCTTTTTCAATTAATGAAGTAAAGTGATTGCTTTGATGCGATTCATTAATCATGAATTGTTTACCGAACCAGCTTAGGATATTTCCGCCATTATTTACTGCTCCTCCTTTGATATAAATATTGTCTAAGAGCGGGTAGCAGAATAGGGTAGGGGAATCGTTGAGCAATGGAGATGAAATAGTGGAGCGGATAGCGCCGCTTGTTCCGATAGTCAGGGCTGCCTTTTCCGAACTCAAAACATTGCTGCCCAGGTTGGCCAGGCAACCATCGCTGGAGCCAATGATAAAAGGTATATCCTCGATACCAAATAAATTCTTATAGTAGGGAGTGAGTTCTTTTTCTATATGTGTTACAGGCACTATCGGGGAAAGTTGTTCTTCTTTTATGCCTGCAATTTCCATAGCATCTTTGCTCCATTGCAAGGTTTGAATATCCATCATGCCGGTTGCGCCGGCAATGGAATAATCGGTTATATACTGTCTAAACCATTGAAAGAACAGGTATTCTTTTAATGAAATAAATTTACAAGCCCCGGAAAAGAGGTGGGGAACATGGTTTCGCAACCAAATTATCTTGCATAAGGGTAAGGAAGGGTGCACAGGCACACCGGTTTGCCGGTATAGTTTTTCGGCTACTCCTGATTTCTCCAATTGATGCGCTTCTTTCCGGCTTCTTGTGTCGCTCCATAGTATGGCATTGGTTATAGGTTGATGGTCTTTGTCTACTGCCAGGATACTGTGCATTGCTGAGCTGAAGCAAATTCCATTAATTGTTTCCCCATTAAGTTTATCTATCACTGATTTCAGCAGAACATTCACTGTTTTCAAAACTACCTCCGGCGATTGTTCTACTCTTTGGGCGGAAGGTTGTATAATAGCACATGCTGATATTTCAGATATCCTAACCTGATTATTATTTTTGAAGGCAATAACCTTTATATTTGAGGTGCCAATGTCTACTCCAATTATAATTGCCATATTATTATGTGATTATTGGAATAAAGATAACACCTCTGGCACTTTGTAAATTGAAGGAGATGAGATTAGCTTTTAAAACCTTTAAATACCAGATAATGTATGGGAGATTTTCAAATTAAAACCAACTCCAAGAGCTACGATGTGATCATTGTTGGTTCTGGTGCGGGCGGCGGGATGGCAGCTTACATCCTGGCTAATGCCGGGGTTAAAGTTTGTTTGTTAGAAGCGGGAGCGCTTTTTGATCCAAAAAAGAATGTTACCCAATTTAAATGGCCGTATGAATCACCCCGTAGAGGCTCGAGTACCAAGTACCGCCCTTTTGGTGATTTTGATGCCTGTTATGGAGGATGGGAAATTGAGGGGGAGCCTTATACCCGGGCATCAGGAACTCAATGGGACTGGTTTAGGGCAAGGATGATGGGGGGGCGTACTAATCATTGGGGGCGGATATCATTAAGATTTGGCCCTAAAGACTTCAAAAGAAAAAGTATAGATGGTTTGGGCGAGAATTGGCCTATTGGATATGAAGACATCAAGCCGTTTTATGACAGAGTAGATAAATTAGTAGGCGTATTTGGTACTAATGAAGGCCTTGAAAATGACCCGGATGGATTCTTTCTGCCGCCTCCTAAACCCCGTTTGCACGAGCTTTTTATAAAAGATGCTGCTATACGATCGGGTGTGCCCGTAATTCCCGGACGTCTTTCTATGCTCACTCAGCCTATAAATGG
>CAZFGP010000216.1:0-5941 GCA_964518685.1 uncultured Terrimonas sp. | reverse complement strand
TCCTCACGGTCTGGAGCCTTACCAGGCGCTTGGTTTTAAAAACCAGATGCTATCCATTCCATTCAAAATTGTTTTTAATTATCTGTTCCGCAAAACGGCAGCTGTGGTGTCATTAGGTGGCAAGCTGACAAAAATCCTTTCAACAAGGGTGAGTCAGGTAAATAAAATTCATGTTTTGCCCAATGGCGTACAACTGAAATCTGAAAATGTTCCGTCTGGAAATCATGAAAGAATTGTTGTACTTTTTTTTGCGAGGTTTGCTCATAACAAAGGAATAGATATTTTATTCGAGGCTCTGGAAGAATTAAACAAGAGAGCTGAATTAAACAAATTTGAATTTATCCTCGGCGGCAATGGCCCCTTATTTGAACATTACAAGAAACGGAACCGATATAAGAATGTACTACTTCGTGGGTTTATTCCTGATGAAGAAGTAGCCTCGTTCTATCAACGTGGCGATGTTTTTGTATTACCAACATTGTTTGAAGGAATGCCTACTGTTGTTTTGGAAGCTATGGCAAACCAACTACCGGTAATCGTAACGGATGTTGGGGCAACAGCTGAACTGGTGAATAAAGAAAATGGATTCCTGATCGAAAAAAACTCAGCTGTCGCACTTGCAAATGCGCTGATTTCTTTTAAAAACCTGGATGATAGTATAAAAGAAAGTATGGGAAAAGCATCTCTAAAAATGGTAGAGGAAAAATTTACCTGGCAAAAAGTTGCGGAGAAACATAAACAGTTATTTTATACCATCCTCACGCAAGAATTAGATAAGTAAAGTGAAGTATCGTCTTTTATTCATATTTGTTGGGGTTTGTTGGTTTAATTACATGACAGCACAATCTTTTTATCCTTTTTCTTTCTGGTCATTCAACGGATTCCAACCCGGTAAAGAACAAATTAAGAACCGGGTATTGGATACCGGCTATTACAAATGTTCCTATACCGTAACAACTGGAAAAGTTGGAAGTGCTATTGATTTGAAAAACACAAATTGCACAGTTGTAACGGGAGTTATGAAATCCGATATATCTGATCAGTTTACTATCGAATTTCTTTTCAAGGGAACCAACCTAACCTTTCTTACATTCAGCCAGCAGTCCCTGATTGTTCGTTTCAACTATAGTGGATTTTTATTCAGAACCACTTCTACCACATCAGCGGGAAAATCGGAAACCGATAATTTTCAGGTTGCCTTAAAAGGAGCCGGAAAACACGCCTATAACTATTATACCGATGGCAACTGGCATCACCTGGTATTTACGGCCAGTTTAAAAACAGGCAAGAAGGAGATCTGGGTGGATGGAGAATGTCCGGAAGGATTTTCTCAAAATATTACAACCGGAAAGCATTTTGAATTTGGAACCAGTGACGGTTTCCGAAATACCGATCAAATAGACGAACTGGCGTTCTATAGTGAAGTGCTGCCCGCAGCTTTAATCAGGCAACATGCAGCAGAAACCGAGACAGGTCAATCCTACACTTTTACCATAAACAAGAAACTGAAACCTGCTCCCCGAATGGCTGCACAAGCATTGCCGGCGGTTGACCCGATGGAGTTCGCCCCCGGTTATCCCGATTATACCGTTCAGGCTACAGACCAGCTAAAAAACTTTCCCCTACCCCGATACAATAAGCGGGTTGCTTTAAAAAGAAATATGTCCTGGATGGATATCAACTATCTGCACCGCGAACTACCCGGTATTGGCGGGAAGGGCTTTGGAAAGGAAAACCCACAAAAGGCTCTGGAGTTAACGGAGGAAATGGTGAAGTACTGGAACTACTATATTGATATCCCAATCCTAAGGACAACAGCAGAAGCGGCAGCAAAATTATATGGCGACTTCAGCAAACTTCCCGGAATTCTCGTTGACTTTGCCAACCATAACTCACAATATCCCGTGTCCTCCATTCTTATTGAGGGTCAGGTGCGTCCGGTGCATGCCGGATTTAACGCTCCCCGTGCGTTTGTAACTGCTCAGGACCTTCCTGAAAAATATTACTTAAGGGATGAAAAAGGCAATCTCGTAATTTGGGATAAGAAAAAATGGCTTTCACCCCTTATACCGTTCGATATCATGGAGAAAGACGGACAAACCAGCCGCTTTTATTTGAATCAGTTGCTGAAATATTTAAATCATCCTCCTGCCCTCATCAATGAAAACGGGGAAGTGTTTGGGCATATCCGAAAAGAATCCCTGCTAAAACAGGATTCTGCGGTATGGGTACATTATAAAAAATCGGGATTAACGGAATCGCAATACAGCGGTCGTTTTCAATACCGGATGGATTCTGTGTATCGGGCAACAATTATGAAGGGGATTGATCCGCTCAGCACGCATTTTTCTTTTTATAACGTTTCGGCTTTTAATCCGGCTTATTGGCCCGACTATGTGATGCGACGAGAATTGAACCGGTGGGACAAGTCCACCGTTTATCCTACTCCTGATTTTTATCCCCGTTGGCCCGATAACTGGCAAAACGCAAAGGGAGCTTTCAATGGTTATGGTACGATAGCTACCGGCCGTGTTACTGAAATTGGTTTGGGGGATCGTTTATTCAGCCCTTTCGTATCTGCTGGCTGGGGAGAGGAAGAAAACAATATCCGTCCGGCTCAATGGCTATCCTTATTAAAGGCAATGGTGATGTTGGGAGCTGACTTTTTTTATACCGGATATTTTAACGTTACCGGAGCAGGAGGCAAATGGCCCAATGGTGCGGGGCCAAATGATCCCAGAGGTTATGTTTATCAAATTGCCATGCCTGCCTATGCCCAGGCTGTCAAAACATGGGTGCCTGAGTTTTTTGATAAGGGGGAATTACTAAACCCTGCCAACCCCGGCGACAAAATCAACCAGTTCAGATTTAAAGGAAATGCCGAAAACGAACTGATCCTGGTCAGAAAACTGGGCAAGCAATACCTGATTTATGGCAGCATCCAGCCCAACAGCAATATTAAAGACAATATTCCTTTAAAGAAAGAAACCTCTATTGATCTGGAAGGGCAAACGGTTTCTTTTGAAATCAGAAAACAGGGCAGCATGTATATCCTGGACCTGTCAAAAAAAGATCCGGTTTTTTACCAGTTAGACAAATGGCATCAGGAAGTACACCCCTATTATTGGGATCATGCTGTGATACAGGAAGCAGAAGTTTTTTCAGATAGTAACGGCAAAGTAAAGATTATTTCAGAAACGGACAGAGGGAGACCGCCTTTTGATCAAGCTATCACCTTTTGTGAGTTGGATAGTGCGGGACAACTTTCTTTTTCTCCTGGTCAACGTCATGAAAGCAGCGTACTTTCAATACGTGCCAGAACTGCTTCCGGTCAGCAGGATTTATTGGTATACCTGGATGATATTGAACCGGCAAGTAGAATAAAAATTGAAAACCACAAATGGCAAGATTATCAGATAAAATGGAGAAATCCCATTGAGACATTACCTTTCATTAAAATCATTGCCCAGGGTAGTGGTATTCAAATAGACCATTTAAGGATTGAGCAAGAATGAGATTTATTATATTTTCTTAAAGCCTACTTAAGTGAAACGGAAAGTTTATGTCTTCTTTGGAATAGTTGTTGTTATTTTCCTCGCCGGAGAAATTTTTCTGCGCAGTTATTTTGGTTTTTGCGATGCTGTCCTCATTCGGGAGGACCCTGATTACGAGTATATTGCACAACCTACGCAACATCGGGTAAGGTTTGGTAACCATATTCTTTACAACAAGGAATCCATGCGTAGTAATGAGGTTGATAACACAGCAGTGAAGGTATTGATTTTTGGTGACTCTGTAGTCAATGGAGGCACGCTCACTGATCAGGATTCATTAGCAACCACCATTCTTTCTGATACGCTTTCTAAATACTATGATAAGAAGATTCAATTCCTCAACATATCAGCAGGAAGTTGGGGTCCGGATAACGGTTATGCATATTTGAAAAAACATGGCGATTTTGGTGCTAAATTTATTTTCCTCTTTGTAAACTCTCACGATGCTTATGATAATATGAATTTTGAAAAAATAGTTGGAGTTAATGAAAGTTTTCCCAACAAACAATATACATCAGCATGGTATGAATTGATTGCACGATATCTACTTCCTAAATTGGGGTGGGTCAACAATGGGGCTTCAGTTAATAGGGATAACCTGGGAATTAACAAAAAGCAGAAGGGAAGTCAGTTCAATTCCGGCTTTGAATCGTTCCTGTCTTATTGCCGTATCCGTTCTATTCCCCTGGCTATTTATTTGCACGCAGATAATAAGGAGTTAAAAGTCGGTCGTTACAATGAACAGGGCCAAGAAATAATCCGTTTTGCTGAAAAAAACCATTTACCTATTATAAAAGACCTGGGAGAGGGGCTGGAACATGCATATTTCAGAGATGATATACACTTGAATAATCAGGGTCAAAAATTGATATGTAAAAACATATTACGGTTCTTTATAGAACATAATAATAATTTTCAACTTTAACCCGAACTCATCTGTTATTTAATATTTGTTCAGGTATTTGGCAACAGGTTAGAATCAACTAATTCGGATAACGGAAGTTTCAACATGCCGGTTGAATTACATTAATTTTATGAGAATACTATTCCTGTACACTGAACTAGCCGATTATACATTGGCGTGCATGCGCGCACTGAAAAACGCGAAGGAGGAACCTGAAATAGCAGTAATTCATTACCCGGTTAACCCCGAAGCGCCTTTTGATTTTGACTTTTCGGGAATTGCCGTCTTTTCCAGTCTACATACGTTTAAGCATTATTCGGATTTAAAAAAGTTTGCAGACAATTTTAGACCCGACAAAATAGTGGTGAGTGGCTGGGCCAACAAATGGTATCTGCGCATTTGTCTGTCTTATAGAAAAAAGGCAATCTGTATCCTTACTATGGATAACAATTGGACAGGCAGTTTGAAACAGCGGACTTTCACTCATGTCTCTCGTTTCACCTTGATACATATCTTCAAAAAAATCTGGGTGCCTGGTGATCCACAGGTTATTTACGCGAAAAAACTTGGATTTAAGGTATCAGATATCATAACCGGATTTTATTGTTGCGATGTTAATGCATATACCCTAGGGGGAGAAAAGGCTTTACAGTGCAAAAACACACAATTTCCTCAAAGAATGCTTTGTGTAGCCCGGTATATACCTGCAAAAAACTATACACTTCTGTGGCAGACTTTTATACAATGGAAGAATCAAACCCAAAATAGTTGGGAGCTGTGGTGTGCGGGTGCCGGAGAGGACTTTGACAAGCGTATACAACATCCTGCTATTCGACATCTTGGCTTTGTACAAAAAGAAGATTGGGATAATATCATTGCACAAACCGGTGTGTTTATTTTGCCTAGCCTGTTTGAACCATGGGCTGTTGTAGTACAGGAATTTGCCGCCGCCGGATACCCTATGATCCTGAGTTCACAGGTAGGGGCTGCTTCACTATTTCTGAAAAAGGAAAATGGCTGGGTCTTTGATCCGGGAAATGCAGAAGAGTTGACCAGTATTTTTAGGACAATGGAGGCGCTTTCGTCCGAAGCACTTCGGGAAATGGGAGCCCAAAGTCGGAAAATCGCACAGAGCATTACACCGGAGCGCTGGGCTGTGACTTTGATCGAAGCCTAACTTTGCTTCTGCTTCTAACTATTTTAATCCAGGTGATGTAGTAGATAAAGAAGAAAAAGAAAAAGCCGATATTGATATAATTACCATTCCTGATTAGGCAAAGTATGATGTACACAAAAATACTATAGTTGATGGCTCCTAATTCTTTGGATATCGGTGTAAGCATTTTCGTTTAGGTGCAAAAAAACGGATAAAGGCAAAAAAGAATAAAAACAATCCTACCAGCCCGGTTTCAGACATCAGACGCAGGAATTTAGAATTAGCGTCCTGCTGATTCTGGGCCGTGAACATTTTGAGGTAGTCAGA
>CAZFGP010000215.1:0-5982 GCA_964518685.1 uncultured Terrimonas sp. | reverse complement strand
ACTTTCAGTCAAATGTATTTTAACCTATGGATTTTCAATCCATAGTATATTGAGTTCATTTTTCCTTGGAATCCTGGTATTTCAAACCAGTTGTACCGAACCCTCGCAAAGCCCTCTGAATCCTTATAAATACAATATTCATAAGGAAATGACAGGCACTCAGGGAGCGGTGGTTTCGGCGCATCCGTTGGCAAGCAAAGTTGGGCTGATGATTCTGCAGCAGGGCGGCAATGCAATAGACGCCGCTATAGCCACACAACTTGCGCTGGCAGTAGTTTATCCGGGGGCCGGCAATCTGGGAGGAGGAGGATTTATGGTCGCTCATTTGAAAGGCAGGAAAGCTTTGGCTATTGACTTCAGAGAAAAAGCACCCGGAGCGGCAACGCAAAACATGTATCTGGATAAAGAGGGTAATCCAGTAATGCGGCTCAGTCAGTCTGGGCATCTTGCAGTCGGTGTGCCGGGTACAGTTGCAGGTATATTTGCCTCTATGAAATATGCTAAGCTCCCTTTTGTACAATTGATCCAGCCTGCAATTGACCTCGCTGAAAAAGGTTTTGCGCTAACAGATTCAGAAGCAGCATCGCTGAATCATGCCCGGGAAGCATTTCGTCAGTACAACACCTCCAAAATAGCCTTCATCAATCGGACAGGATGGAGAGCAGGCGACACCTTAGTGCAAACTGATCTGTCAGAAACATTAAAGCGCATACGTGATAAAGGACGGGAAGGATTTTATGAAGGTGAAACCGCAAGGCTGATAGTAGCGGAAATGAATAAGGCAAATGGAATCATCTCTCTGGATGACCTCAAAAATTATGAAGCTAAGGAGAGGAAACCTCTGGAATTTGACTATAAAGGATACCATATTATTTCTATGCCTTTGCCCAGCAGCGGAGGGATTATTCTGGAACAATGCCTGAAAATGATTGCATCCGGAAATATTGGCGAACTGGGTTTTCTCTCTCCAGCCGCCGTGCAATTAATGACTGAAGTGGAAAGACGGGCATTTGCAGACAGGGCTCAATATATGGGAGATGAAGATTTCGTGAAGGTACCCGTAAAAACCCTGACCAGTGATGCCTATCTTAAAGAGCGAATGATGGATTTTGTTCCCGGAAAAGCGGGCAGCAGTAAGGATATCAAAGCAGGGGAGGTTGCTGTGGAAAGTGAGGAAACCACCCATCTTTCTGTTGCTGATAAATGGGGAAATATGGTGTCTGTTACTACAACACTTAACGATTCTTATGGTAGCAAAACCGTTGTGAGCGGCGCCGGTTTTCTCTTGAATAATGAAATGGATGATTTTAGCATTAAGCCGGGAGTGCCTAATTTGTATGGCGCTGTGGGTGGACTTGCCAATGCCATTGAGCCGGGAAAAAGAATGTTAAGTTCCATGACGCCCACTGTGGTGCTACACAAAAATGACCCCTTTCTTGTGTTGGGTACTCCGGGTGGTACCACCATCCCTACCTCAGTGTTTCAAACCCTGGTGGATATCATTGATTTTGGATTGCCTCCTTCAGAGGCGGTGAATGCACCAAAATTTCATCACCAGTGTCATCCGGATGAATTGTATATTGAAAAAGACTTTCCGGATACCCTTACAGCATCATTAAAAGCAATGGGTTATATCTTAAGTGAAAGAGGAAGTATAGGCAGAACAGAAGTAATTAAAATTAAAAAAGTTGAAACCGGAACAGGTTATATTTTTAATGCTGTTGCCGATAAAAGAGGCGATGATGATGCCCAGACCTATTAAAACCCAATCCTATAATTTGCCGCAGTTAACTTTTGCTCCGGCTGGGAAATTAAATTCCCGGTTCCGAATAATATCTACCTGCCAAATAAACCTTTAATCTTATTTAAAAGCCCGCCACTGCCATTTCCTGTTTTGTTAAAGAGTAAAAGCAGATCCTGTAAATCGGTATCGCCATCGCCGTCCAGATCAAGAGCTCCACTTTTGACTCTGGAAAGCATATCCTGCAGATTTATTCCTGAAGTCCTTCCACCAGACAGGCTATTGAATAAACCCTGAATATCAAAACTGCTATCATTTGGATCATTCGTTCTTTGCACCAGATTCTTTAAAACCTGAGGTATCAGACTTCCCGCAATACTTCCTGCCGCATTATTGTCCAAACCAAGTTTATCCATTAGATTTTGTGTTAGTCCATTGGAAATTTGTTGTGTAACACCTTGATTATTAGAACCTATATCTTGTCCGCTAAACATTCTTAAAACTTCTTTCATTCCTCCCTGGGAAAGCAATCCTGACAATCCTCCCGTAATAGAATCAGAAGCTACAGCAATAGCCTCATGATTTTTTTCGTTTGGAATGGCGGGATTGTTTATAATACTGTCTCCTGCAAATTGTTGAACCAAATTCAAAATATTTTCTAACATATCAATGGTTTTAATTCCTGAAAATAGCATTTTTTTCAATTTTCTTCTGAAAATACTTTTTGCTTAAATTGGTATTGAATTTGAACATAGCAAGGGTTTGATTACTTTTACAAATCAATTCTCCAATCTGAAAACCTCACTGAAAATATTAAAAATTGCTTTCCTGTCTTTATTGTCTCTTTTTATATTGACAGCAGTTTTGCTCAACCTTCCCCCAATTCAGGACAGGTTAGTAAAAGCAGTGGTCCATAGACTGTCTAAGGATATAGGTACCAAAATAAGTTTACAGCATGTTCATTTTTCACTTTTCAATAAAATGAATCTGGAGGGCATCTGTATAGAGGATCAACATAAAGATACCCTCCTGTATGCTGGTAAAATTCAGGTTAATATCACCGATTGGTTTTTTTTGAAGAATCGGGCTGAACTTAAATATATCGGACTTGAGGATGCGACGGTTTACCTTCATCGTACAGATTCTGCCTGGAACTATCAATTTCTGATGGATTACTTCTCCTCCCCCTCCCCTTCAAAGAACGAAAAACAAATCGCACTTTTGCTGAAAAAATTAGTTTTAAAGAATGTTCATTTTATACAGAGGGATGAATGGCGGGGACAAGATTTAGAACTTTCCTTAAAACGGCTAAACCTGGAAGCCAGGGATATTGATTTTTCAACTAAACAACTTCTTATCCATACCCTTTCCTTGGAAGAACCTGTTTTCACTATTTCCGATTATACGGGATTCCGTCCGCCTATCTCCAAAATATCGAATACTCTTCCATTACAAACACAGATAACTGAAGAATCTTTTAATTCAGACGGATGGAAACTATTGATTGATAAATTGGTTTTACAAAATGGGGCTCTTAAAAGTAACAGAGAAATAAGCAGAAAGGTATACAACTACTTTGATGCCGATCGAATACACTTCTTTAATATTAATGGTTCGTTAAAAAATGTTAAGCTTTCCGGCGACACTTTGTCTGCCCGGCTTCAACTTTCTACCGTTGAGAGATCCGGTTTTAAAGTGGAATCCCTCACCTCAGCATTCAGGATGGAGCCCGGAGCTATGATCTTCGACAGCCTCGACATCAAAACACCCTACAGTTATTTGTCGCATTTTTATGCGATGCGGTATGATGATTTTAATGACGACATGAATGATTTTATCAGTAAAGTAAAATTAGAAGGTCGTTTTTCAAATAGTTTACTGGATAGTCGGGATATTGCTTTTTTTGCCCCTGAATTAAAACATCTGGATAAGAAAGTGGGGCTAACAGGTAACATAACAGGTCCAATTGACCATCTGAAAGCCATCAATTTTGTTCTCCAATCAGGAAAATCAAGTTATTTAAGAGCCGACTTGAAAATGGATGGTTTGCCAGACTTAGATTCAACCATCATTGATTTCAAAGTCCATGATCTTCATGCTAACTACGCCGATATGGCAAAAGTATTTCCGGAGCTGACCAATATATCGCAACCTCACCTTGAAGAGATACTTAGTTTGAGATTCAGGGGCAGGCTCCAGGGTTCAATCCGCCACTTTACCACCTCTGGAAACTTTCATACCAATCTGGGGGATTTTTCTTCTAATCTTACGGTGAAATTTCCCCGCAAAGGGGCATCAGTCTATTCCGGAAAACTATCTGTAAATGATTTTGACCTTGGTAGGTTCCTCGGTGTAAGTCAATTGGAAAAATTTTCATTTGCAGGAAATATTAAAGGAAATGGATTACAACCCAATACCTTAAAAGTTACTTTAGATGGCGCTTTCTCCAGTCTGCAATACAAGGGTTATGATTATACAGATATTGTTGTTAATGGAGAAATTGAAAATAAGATTTTTAATGGGGCCGTTGATATCAACGATCCCAACGTCATAGTTGTCTTAAATGGTGGAATTGATTTTAATGGCACAAAACCTGAATTTAACTTTTTTGCCGATATCCAGAGGAGTAATCTGAAAAAAATGGGATTTTCCAAGGAAGATATGAATGTAATTGGGAAGTTTGATATGAATTTTAATGGGAACAACATTGATGATTTCTTAGGCTCCGTTTCTTTGTTTGATGTTGCAGTTACAAAAAATAATCAAACTTTCATTTTTGATACACTCACTTTAAGCTCTCAATTAATAGATCAGCAAAAAATTCTTCAGTTACGAAATACGGAAGCATCAGCTTATCTGATCGGAGATTTTAATATACGGGAATTGCCGGATGCGGTTAAACAATTTTTAAATAAATATTATCCCACCTATATTCCTCCGCCTGAAAATGCAATTAAAGATCAGAATTTCCTGTTTCAGCTTGATGTGAAAAATATAGATCAATACCTGGGACTCATTAATCCGGCATTAAAGGGATTCAATAACAGCACCATTGTCGGATCATTGAATTCTGCTACCAATGTGATGGCTATAAGCACTATGATTCCATATGCTGCCTATAAAAATCTTACCGTACAGGATTTTCGTTTAACGGGATTAGGGAATATGGACAGCCTGAAATTAACAGGCGTGATGGGGAATGCTCTTATTAATGATAGCCTGCAATTTCCGGAAAGCAAAATATCAATCGTTTCAAGCAACAATATATCGAGATTAAATATCAGCACTGCTGCAACGCAAACCATTAATGAGGCAAGACTTTCTGCCCAAATCACCAATTTGGAAGACGGTGTAAAAATTCATCTTGATCCTTCCAGCATCGTGTTAAATGAAAAAACATGGAAAATCAATGAAGGTGGAGAATTAACGCTGAGTCGTTCGGTTATTGATGCAAAAAATATTATGTTCACCAATGGAGAACAGGAAATATCTATGGTTAGCAGGCCCTCTGAGGTGGGTCCCTGGGATGACATTTTTGTTGAATTAAAAAAGGTTAATTTGGGCGACTTTGTACCCTTTATTCTTAAAGAACCTCGTTTGGAAGGAATGGCCTCGGGAGTAGTAACAATAGAAGACGCATTTCGCAATATGTATGTTTCTTCGGAGTTGACTCTGGAACAATTTCGGTTTGAAAACGATTCTATTGGTGGAGTTAATATCAGTGCTGCCTGGGATGGCAATAATAAAAAAGCCAAATATGAGGCCATTTCGGATAATCCTAATTACCGGTTCAGTATTGCAGGTTCTTATGAGGTCATTGATTCCCTTCGTCAGGAAATCAACGCCAATGCAAATTTTGATTATACCAATATTCACTTTCTAGAAAAATATCTGGGTTTCATTTTTGGTGATATAAAAGGGTTTGCAACCGGAAACCTTTATGTAACAGGGGATGTTAATAAACCGGATTATGTGGGAGCAATTGACGTAAAAGATGCAGGACTGAGGGTACTTTATACCCAGTGCTATTATACATTTGACAGTGCAAGGATCGTATTTACTCCGGGTAAAATTGATTTCGGCAGCATCGCTATTTATGATACTCTTCCGCGAAACGGTAAAAACGAACGTAATACTGCCATACTCAGCGGAAATCTTCTGCATTCAAATTTCAATCATTTCACCTATAATATTACTGTTGGTACCAACAGACTTCTGGTATTGAATACAACAAGATCGGA
>CAZFGP010000214.1:0-6022 GCA_964518685.1 uncultured Terrimonas sp. | reverse complement strand
TCTTACCATTGGTTTATATTCTGAATACGCCATTAAGGACTTTCAGGAATTTTGGGCAGAATCAATAGAAATCTATTTTAAGAATCCCGACAGATTGCAATTGCATTATCCTGAACTTTATACCGTGCTTTGTAATCTTCTCAACCAGAATCCTCTCCGTTATCCAAATCATTTATTTGAAGGAGAATAGATGACCTCCAATTACCATCAGGTGTCTTTCTGAATAAACGAATCAAAATGGCTGATTCCTATCATTTTTTCAGTAATAAAACCTTCCGCATATGGCACGCCAATCATCTTCCCAAACATAGCATGCCGGCCAATAATGGAATTAAGGAACCCGGGGGTGGAGATATAGGTTTGAGGTTCATTACTGGAATAAACATCAGAAAAAAACTGAGAACCGTAAGCTTTAACAGATTCCAGTTTCTTATCAAAAACAGCACTTACATCATATACAAATCCAGGCTCATAATAACGATCCTGTATATAATGAAAAATATATTTGGGGCGCCAGTGTTCCTGTAGTTTGCCTTGCTCATCGAGGGTTTCAATTTTCCTTAAGCCACTTAAAAAACAAGCATCTTTAATAAGGTGTCCGGCTCTTCCATGATCGGGATGACGATCATCCAGGGAATTAGCCAATACAATCTCAGGTTTATACTTCCGTATTGCTTTAATTAATATTCGCTGATGCTCTTCATCATTCTTAAAGAAACCATCTGCCATTTCCAAATTTTCACGAACATCCAACTGTAAGATATTGGCCGCCAGGACAGATTCCTGTGCCCGTAATTCAGCACTCCCCCTGGTCCCCAATTCTCCACGGGTAAGATCTATTACTCCCGTTTTCTTACCTGCTAATTTTTCCATTAATAAAGTACCGCCGCACCCCAATTCTGCATCATCAGGATGAACGGCGATAGCAAGTATATCTAATTTCATAGGATGCAAAAATAATATAAAGTGAAAAGACCGGTATAATTTTTATCCAAAGTAAGGCTAAGTACAGAGAAAGTCTAAACTTGCCTGTCCGTATCTATCTCAAAACTCAACGGACAATTCACTATTGCCCAACCCCCGGAAAGGATGCCGGGAAAAATTCGAAAATACATTGTACCTTTTTTCCAGTAGGTTTGCAAACAGACAAAATTCATTCCGCTATAATGACTAACATAACATCGCCAGGCCGACTTTTGCGAAAGGCAATGAAAGAAGAAAACCCACTTCAGATCGTGGGTGCCATTAACGCTAATCATGCTTTGCTGGCTACTCAGGCAGGATTCAGAGCCCTCTATCTTTCGGGAGGTGGGGTGGCAGCAGGATCTTTAGGTATACCAGACCTTGGTATTACCACCCTGGATGATGTACTCACAGACATCTACCGGATTACCGGAGTTACCAATACTCCTTTACTGGTGGATGTGGACACCGGTTTTGGCCCCTCGGCCTTCAATGTAGCCCGCACTGTAAAATCGCTGATTAAAGCCGGAGCTGCTGCATTACATATTGAAGACCAGGTAGGCGCAAAGCGTTGCGGACACCGCCCTGGTAAAGAACTGGTAAGCCGGGAAGAAATGGCAGACCGGATAAAAGCAGCCACCGATGCCCGAACGGATGAACAATTTGTAATAGGCGCACGCACAGATGCGTTAGCAAGCGAAGGAATTGAAAAGACCCTGGAAAGAGTTGTAGCCTATAAGGACGCCGGAGCCGATTTTATTTTTGCAGAAGCGGTTAATGATCTTTCTCTTTACAGGAAGTTCACTGAAGCTACGGGCATCCCGGTATTGGCTAATATCACCGAATTTGGGATGACACCGCTATGGACAGTGGAGGAATTAAGAAATGCCGGTGCAGATATGATTCTCTATCCTTTAAGCGCCTTCAGAGCAGCCAATAAAGCCGCCCAGGAGGTGTTTCATTGCATTCGCACTGAAGGAACGCAAAAGAAAATGCTGGATAAGATGCAAAGCAGGACTGAATTATATGAGAGTATTCACTATTTCAGTTATGAAAAAAAATTAGATGAACTTTTTTCAAAAAACAAATAAGTATCATGTCAGACACACCAGCATCTACATTCAAGCCTAAAAAAAGTGTAGCCCTCTCAGGAGTTATTGCAGGTAATACCGCTTTATGCACTGTTGGAAAGAGCGGAAACGATTTGCATTACCGTGGTTATGACATCCTTGATCTGGCTGAAAAAGCAAGTTTTGAGGAGGTGGCTTACTTACTCATTCACGAACAATTACCCACCCAAGCCCAACTGACTTCCTATAAATCCAAACTAAAGAATTTGAGAGGATTGCCTGCAGTGGCTAAACAAATACTTGAAGGCGTTCCCGCTTCGGCTCATCCTATGGATGTATTACGCACCTATACATCTGTGTTAGGTACTGTACATCCTGAAAAGGAAAGTCATCCGATGGCAGGAGCCAGAGACATAGCGGATAAACTGCTGGCTTCTCTGCCCTCGGCTCTTTTATATTGGTATCATTTCTCCCATCATGGCAGGCGGATAGACGTAGAGACGGATGATGATACGATTGGCGCCCATTTTCTGCATCTGCTTCATGGGGAAAAACCGGGAGTTTCCTGGCAAAAAGCTATGCAGATTTCATTGAATCTGTATGCCGAACACGAGTTTAATGCTTCCACTTTTACGGCAAGAGTAATTGCAGGAACAGGATCTGACCTGTATTCCTGTATCACAGGCGCCATTGGGGCGCTTCGGGGACCTAAACACGGTGGCGCAAATGAAGTAGCCTTTGATATTCAGAGCCGATACCAGTCTGTAAAAGAGGCTATTGCGGATATTCAGACCAGATTAGAAAAGAAAGAAGTAATCATAGGCTTTGGGCATCCGGTGTACACAGTATCTGATCCGAGAAATCAGATTATTAAAAAAACGGCAAAGGTATTATCTGACGAAACCGGCGACAGGCTATTATATAATATCGCCGAGGGATTAGAAACCCTGATGTGGGAGCAAAAAAAGATGTTTCCCAACCTGGATTGGTTTTCATCCGTCTCATATCATCTGATGGGCATCCCTACCCTGTTTTTTACTCCTTTATTTGTAATATCCAGGGTTACCGGATGGAGTGCACATGTGATTGAACAACGTCAAGACGGAAAAATTATTCGTCCCAGCGCCAATTATACCGGGCCGGAAAACAGGGCGTTTGTAGAGATTGAAAAAAGATAGGTTAATAAAGGAAAACATCGAATGACGGATAGAGGGCTTTAGGCAAATTTCTATGCAGGCCCCAAATCCAATCTTAATCTAATCTGAAAACCTGTATTGTGCGTTTAATTCTTTTCTTACATTCTTTTAATTCTTTTTGCTTCATTGCTATAAAACTATTGTCCTCCAGTTTTCCCCAAACCTTATCCATCTCCTCTTGAGTATCGAATACCATAGAGCGAAAAGGATTGATATAATCCTTAGCTCTTGACTCATATATCCCTTCCGTCATCCATGTTTGAGTCAACAGCGCCTGCTGTAACAGCTCCCTGAACAGGGACGCCGAAAAATCTTTTTTCTTTACCCGTAACACTTCAAGCATCGCAGCAAAAGCAAATTCAAATTTATCCTGATTATAGGTTGTTGCCTGCTGCTCATAAAAACTGTGTACCTCATCCCAGCTATTGATTTCACCGGAATGGACCTGTTTCCGGAATTGTTCTACCCTCTCCTTCAAAATGAGCTGTCCGCCTACGTTAAGCCAGGGCTTCCTTTTGGGAGTAAGGGGAAGTCTTTTTGTCCAGACAGGAAAAGATTTCAATTTACTTTCCTCAATTTGTTGTAAACAATTAAAAACGCCAAAATAAATAACCAGTTCCTTAAATATGGTATATGCCTGTTGTACCTTAATAATTACTGTCTTTCTTTCACTGTTTTCCAGTCCTTCAGCCAATACTTCCAATTCTTCAACTATCGGGTCCTTATTCTCCAGCAATTTTTTCCCAATCTTTAAAAAATCCCTATCGGTGAATAATTTGGCCGGGTACCTATTCTTAAGGTAAGCTTTGCCGGTATAGAGCGACAGGTAACTCAGCGCATCCATCAGTTCATTTACACTATCTGGCGCCAGCGCATTAAATTCCAGATGCTGTTCCTTTTCAATTCGTGCATCCCGATCGTGATATTTCCATTCATTGCGGGCAATAGCATAAAGATTGTACATATACCAGTAGGCCGGCATTACCACCAACTGATCACGTGAGAGATCATTACTGATAAGTGCAAAAGGAAACGGGATATTCAGTTCATAGGGATAATCGCCTTTGGCAAGAATATTAAAGGATGCAAATCTTGAATTGTGTTTAAGACTAACACATAGTCCCGGCCAAAAGCCGCGACCTGCGATCAACTCGCCATCAGGGCTACGGGAATTATGGTTAGATCCAATCGTGGCGCCAGCAGCCATATTGCTTTGTCCCATTACGGTAGCAGCGCATAGAAAGGAATTGTTATGATGTTGCTCATGTGATGGAAAAATCAGAGAATTGAGCACCTCACAGCAGGAAATAGTAGAGTTATCACCAAGATAGGAATTGATTAACCTTGCACCATATTTAAGTTGTGAATGAGATGCCATTATAAAACGGATAGCCTTTACTCCATAAAAAGCCTTGCAACCATGTGCAATAATTCCATTCACCATTTCGCAACCCTCGCCAATCTGAGAAGGCGCTTCGGCAGAGGAGTTGACCGTAAGATTCTTTAGCTTGTTCGCCCCTTTAATATAGGCATCAGAGCCAATCCATACATCCTTAATCATACTGGTATTCTTAATGATCGTACGGTTGCCTATTTTACCATAATATCCTCTTGTTACGTCGTATTCTTTCTGAGTAAATGATTTAAACTTCTCCAGCAAAATGTCATCATCCCGATACTTTGCCCAAAGCCATGCATCACCCGGTAACATTCGGGTAAAGGGGATCACCTCTCTTCCTCCGTTTTCATTACATATTTGCAACCATATACGGCTATTCTCCTGTTCTCCTTCCTTAATAATACCGTTCCCAAATTTTGCTGTACTGGTAGTAGCCAGTTCGTGAATATTAACCAGGATCACTTCACTGCCAATAATATAATGAGAAAGGTAGTTCACATTATCCACCACCACATTATCTCCAAAATCGCAACTGATGATTGTACTGTTGTATAACCCTACAGGCATTCGCAGATTATGGTATTCGAGATAATAGGCTTCTAACTTACCAATTCGGACCAATCCGAAAAATTTACAGTTCTTTACCAAATCAGGGTTAAATGCATCCGATACCAGAATTTTATTCCAGTCGTCAGAGGTATTGCCATTGCGTACCAACACCTCAATTTCTCTGGCTGTCAGTCTTCTGTACAAAATGCCGCTCCTGTTCTGTATATTTCGCAGATGGTACTCATCCTTTCCTTCAGGGAGGTATTCAGGGGCAATAAAATGATACCCCAGAGAATCAATTGATTTCTTATTGATAAGATTCATACAATAATTTAAGTTTTATCTTTTACAGTTGTGCTACAAAGAATACAGCCTATATAACAAGAAGAACAAAAACTTTAAACTCACTCTACTGTTACACTCTTCGCCAGGTTCCTGGGTTTATCTACATCAAACCCCTTAGCTACGCCAATATAATAAGAAAGTAACTGTAATGGAATCGTATTAATTATAGGCGCTATTAATTCATCTGCTTCGGGTACGGGCAAAACCTCGTCAGCCAATCCAGAAATAGTTTCATCTCCTTCGGTAATTACGGCAATCACTTTACCTCTTCGTGCTTTTATTTCCTGAATATTGCTGACGATCTTTTCATGAAAACTGTCTTTAGTTGCTACAAAAACTACCGGCAGGGTTTCTTCCACCAGCGCAATAGGGCCGTGTTTCATTTCGGCTGCCGGATATCCTTCGGCGTGTATATAGGAAATTTCTTTCAGCTTTAATGCGCCTTCCAGCGCAATAGGAAAATTGTAACCACGTCCCAAAAACAGGGCATTGGCAACCTC